>NZ_JBSFNN010000078.1:0-32699 GCF_053587115.1 Streptomyces sp. NPDC003697 | reverse complement strand
ATCTCCTCCGGCCCACGACTGCGGAACCGCGCCGCCGCGAACCGCACCAGCGACATGTTCATCTCGATCAGCGTGTTGCGCGCGTACTGGTACTCAGGCGTCCCCTCCTCCAGCACCGCCAGCCGGTCGAAGAACCGCCGGGAGAGCTCCCGCGCGTCGGCCGGAGCCACGCGCGAGGGATCGGCCACCTCCGGCAACTCTGCCCGAGTGCGAGCCGCCTGCAGCTGTGTGGCCACCGTCATGGCGCCGACCTCCTCTTCTGCCGTGTGCCGGTGCGGATCCGCCCCATGATCATGGACGGAGAACGCCGCCGTCTGTACCCCGTTTCCCGCGTGTCACACCCATCATCCCCCGCCCCGCTGCACCACCGTGCAGCGGGACCCGCGCGGCCGGCCGCGGTGGAGCGGTGTCCGGCGTGTCTGAACCGGCGGGTCCGGGGTAACAGGGAGCCACACGCGATCGTCGTCGCCGCGCGCCGCAGCCGGGGCGCGGCACCGGAGGGACAGGGGTCGGGATGAAGCGGTTGGTTCAGCGGCGGGCAGGCCGGCCGTCGCGCGAGACGGCGGCACGGCGGGCCCTGCACGTGCGGGCGCAGCTGGGGGTGGCGGCCGACATCGCCATCACGGCGCAGCGGCGGACGCTGGCCGCACGGCTCAACGACGCCCACGACGGCCCGGGGGAGAAGGTCCTGCGGGGGCGGGTCACCGTCGACGACGTCCTGGAGTACGCCCGTCAGCACTTCGGTCCGACCGCCGCGTGCGCGTCGCGCGAGCTGGCCGCCGACGTGCTGCGGGCCCGCTACGAGCTGCGCGGCGGCCGCTGCGACCTGGACACCGACGCCTACTCGGTCTGAGCGGCAGCCTCGGGGGAGTACCCCCGCCGCACGTCAGCGCGGGACGGGCCGCCCGGCCCGCGCGGTGACCCGGGTGCGCTCGCCGCGGGGGCAGTGCACGAGCCGGTCCCCGAGCCCGAGCCGCTCGGCCTCGGCGAGGAAGTCGTCGAGGGGGGAGCGGAAGACGGAGTAGTCGTCGTAGTGGACGGGCAGGACGTGGCGGTAGTCGAGGCGGCGCGCCAGTTCGGCTCCCTGCGCGCCGTCCATGGTCACGACGAAGCCGCCGGGCAGACGGGTGCCGCCCAGGTGGAGCACGGCCAGGTCGGCGTCCGGGAAGCGCCGGCCGATCTCCTCCAGCCCGTCGAACAGGAGTGTGTCGCCGGAGACGTACATCCGCAGGCGGACCGGCCCGTCGACGGGACCGAACTCCAGCATGCTGCCCATGACCGGGGGCAGCAGGCGCTCGAGCGCCGGCTGGAGGGAGTGCCGGCCGGGCAGAGCCGTGACGCGGACCTGGGAGCGGCCCCGGGTGAAGACGCAGCTCTGCCACGTCCGCAGGCCGCCCGCCCGGCCGAAGCCCTGCCAGGTCCGCAGCCGGCGGGCGGCGTGCGGCGTGGTGACGACGGGCACCGACCGGTCCAGGTTCCTCCGGGCCTCGCGGTCCCAGTGGTCGCCGTGCAGATGGGACAGGACCACGGCGTCGAGCCGCGGAAGGTCCTGCGGGGTCAGGGCGGGTTCGGTGAGCCGGCGGGTCAGCAGTCCGTACCCGAGGTGTGCGTGCTGCCCGGCGTGCAGGAAGTTGGGGTCCGTCAGGAGGGTCAGTTCCCCGTACCGGACCAGCACCGTCGCGGTGCCGATGAAGTGCAGGTCGATCACGTCGTCGTCGAAGGCGGCCATCGCGGTCCTTGCCCGACGGGACGGGGCCCGTCTGTCGTGGGCCCGGCACTGGACCGTGGGCCCTCAGGAGCTCCGAGCGGAGTGCGCCGGGCGCGCGGACTCCCCCTTTTCGGAGCTGCGAGTACCCTCGCCCGTCGCACCCCATGCGTACGGCCCCGGGGGCCTACAGCGGGACCTCGGCGGTGATCGCCTTGCCGCCGGGCAGCCCGGTCACCGTCAGCCCGCGGCTGCACGAACGCACCAGGTGCAGCCCGTGTCCGCCGACGCGGGACCCGCAGCGTTCGTAGACGCGCGGCAGCGCCGGGGAGGTGTCCCGGACGGTGATTCTCAGCCGCTCGCAGTCCGCCGCCAGCAACAGGCTGCAGGGTCCCGGCGCGTGCCGCACGGCATTGGTGACCAGCTCGCTCACCACGAGCTGCGCCTCCTGTTCGGCGCGCGTCGACACCCGCGCGTCGAAGACGCGGGCCGCCCGGTCGAGGACGACGTGCACGGCACGCCGCGCGTCGGCGACGTGGGCCGCGCCGGCGTCGTACGTCGCTCCGTAGCGCAATGCGGTGGCGCGCCGGTTCGGCGCCCGCTCGCCCGGCGCCTGTTTCCTGGGCGTCAAAACCATAGAAGTCACCGTCTGGGCTGGTGGGGGGTGGTCCGTTGGGTCACATGTGCGCGGGGGGTCGGGGAATGCGCTCTTTGCCGGAAATTACGGCTACCCGATGTGCCGCCCTTGAAGCCGCCCGGGGCCTTCACGAGTGCCGGCCGGCCGCCGACACGGCCGGTCGGCCCTGCCGGTGTCGTGCGCGGACGCGGGTCGGCGCGGGTGCGCGGGTTTGACCGCCCCGATCGCGTCAACGGGCACTGTATGGCCCAGTCGACACGAGAGACAGAACTCACGTACGAGGTGCCCGCGGCGGACGACGCCGGGTGGCTGCCCGACCTGACCGCCGTGCACCCGGTCGCCTCCCTCGCCGACCGCGGAATCCGGGAACTGGACGCGGTCTACTACGACGCCGACGACCTGCGTCTGGCCCGCAGCGCCGCGACCCTGCGGCGCAGGACGGGCGGCCCGGACGAGGGCTGGCACCTCAAACTGCCCCTGCCCGACGGCAGCCGTGAGGAGATCCGGGCCCCGCTGTCCGAGGAGGTTCCGGCCGAGTTGCGGGACCTGGCCCTGTCGCGCACCCGTGGGGCGCCTCTGCGGCCGGTGGTGCGCATCCGCACCACCCGGTCCGTGCGGCACCTCCTGGACGCCGACGGCACCGTCCTCGCCGAACTGTGCCTGGACACGGTGCGCGCCGACTCGCTGCGCGCCGGGGGCCGGCACGCCCGGTGGACGGAGATGGAGGTCGAGCTGGCCGAGGACGGCGACCCCGCGCTCCTCGCCGCTGTCGACGCGCTGCTGCGCGAGAACGGCGTCGAGCGCGCGCGGACCGCGTCCAAGCTGGCCCGCGCCCTGGCGGAGACGACCCCAGGCACGGGCGACGCGCTCCCGCCGAGCCCCGACGTCCCGGAGGGCTCCGCCGCCGCGCATGTGCTCGCCTACGTGGACGCGCAGGTACGCGCCTTGGTGGACCTCGATCCCGCCGTGCGGCGCGGCAGGCCCGCCGCGGTGCACGACATGCGTGTCGCCTGCCGCCGCCTGCGCGGCTGTCTGCGCTCCTACCGGACGGTCCTCGACCCCGGCGCCACCGTCCGCGTCCGCGCGGACCTCAAGTGGCTGGCCGGCGAACTCGGCGCGGAACGCGACCAGGAGGTGCTGAGCGAGCGCCTGACCGCGGGCGTACGGGACGTGCCGGGGGAGCTGGTCCTCGGCCCCGTCGACGCGCGGCTGACGGCGTGGCACGTGGCGCGGCACGCCGAGGCCCGCCGCCGCACGCAGGACGCCCTGGCCTCGCCCCGCTACCTGGCCCTGCTGCACACGCTGAACCGGCTGACCACCGACCCGCCGCTGCGCGCCAGGGCGACGCGCGCACCTCGCAAGGTGATGGCCAAGGCGCTGCGGAAGGAGTTCGGCCGGCTGGAGCGGCGCATGGGGCGGGCGCTGGAGCTGCCGCCGGGGCGGGAACGCGACGCCGCGATCCACGAGGCACGCAAGGCGGCCAAGCGGCTCCGCTACGCGGCGGAGGCGGCGCGTCCTGCTCTCGGCCGGCCGGCGAAACGGCTGGGCCGACGGGTCAAGGCTGTCCAGCAGGTGGCCGGTGACCACCACGACGGCGTCGTGGCCCGCGACACGCTGCGCCGTCTGGCGGTCGCGGCGCACGCCGCGGGGGAGCCGGGCTTCACCTGGGGCCTGCTGTACGGACAGGAGCGCGCCGCGGCCGCCCGGCGGGAGCAGCAGCTGCCCGCAGAGTGGGAGCGTGCCGCCGACCCCCGTCTGCGCGCCGCCCTCCGCCGCTGAGACGGTCCACGCCCCGGAAACCCCCCGCGTCACGGGGGGTTTGGGGCGAGGCTGCCAGGTGAGCCGTGTGGGGGTGCGGTCGCCGCCCGTTCGTTCGCCGGCGGCCGCCGGCGGAATCGCGCCGAGTGGGAGGAGCCTTCGTGGAACTGGAGACACGGGCAGGCGGGCGCGGGGTTGGCGCGGAGCGGCAGGCGGGGGTCGGTCCGCGGCGCTGGAAGGCCCTGTGGGTCACCCTCGTGACCGGGTTCATGAGCCTGCTCGACGTCACCATCGTGGCGGTGGCCCTGCCCTCCCTGCAACGGGACCTGGGCGCCTCGCCGGCCGCGGTGCAGTGGGTGGTCTCCGGATACGCCCTGGCCTTCGCCCTCACCCTGGTGCCGGCCGGCCGTCTGGGCGACGCGATGGGCAGGCGGCGGATCTTCCTGTGGTCGCTGGCCGGCTTCGTCCTCTGCAGCGCCGCGGCGGGAGCGGCACCCACGATCACCTGGCTCGTCGCGGCGCGGATCCTGCAGGGCGTCTTCGCCGGATGCCTCGCCCCGCAGAACTCCGCCCTCATCCAGCAGATGTTCCGCGGAGCCGAACGCGGCCGCGCCTTCGGTCTGTTCGGCGCCACGGTCGGCGTCTCCAGCGCGATCGGCCCGGTCACCGGCGGCCTCATCCTCGCCCTGGCGCACGGCTCGCAGGGCTGGCGGTGGATCTTCTACGTCAACGTGCCCATCGGCGCGATCGCGCTGCTGCTCGGCCTGCGCTACCTGCCGCGGCTCCGGCCGGGCCGCCGGGAACGGCTTGACCTTCCCGGCGTGGCCCTTCTCGGTGCGGGGGTGCTGTCCCTGATGCTGCCCTTGGTGTTCGCCGAGTCCGGCGGTCTGGGCCGGTTGTGGTGGCTGTTCCCGGCGGGTCTCGCGCTGCTGGCCGCCTTCGCCTGGTGGGAGCGGCGTGTCTCCGCACGCGAGGGACACCCGCTGCTGGACCCGCGCCTGGTCACCGGCATGAGCGGCTACGGCCCCGGAGCCCTGCTCGCGGCCCTGTACTTCGTCGGGTTCAGCGGGGTGTGGCTGGTGTTCGCCCTGTTCTTCCAGAACGGCCTCGGCTATTCGCCGCTGCTGTCCGGGCTGGCCGTGACACCGTTCGCGATCGGTTCGGCCGCCGCCGCCGTGGTGGCGGGACGGCTGGTGGAGCGGCTGGGACGGCTGCTGACCGTCTGCGGGCTCGTGGCGGTGGTCGCCGGGCTGGGCGGTACGGCGCTCGTCCTGCGCCTCGTCCCCGCCGGCTCGGTCGCGTGGATGACCGTGCCCGCCCTGTTCCTCGGCGGTGTGGGCAGCGGCTGCGTCATCTCACCCAACCTCACGATGACGCTGCGGGACGTGCCCGTGCGGATGGCGGGAGCCGCGGGCGGCGCCCTGCAGACGGGCCAGCGCCTCGGCGGCGCCGTGGGCACCGCGGCCCTGCCGGGACTGTTCTACCTGGTGCTCGGCAGGAACGGGCACGACTACCGGCCGGCGGTGGCGATCGCCGTGGCGTCCGGCCTCGTGGCCATGCTGGCGGCACTGGCGATCGCGGTCCTGGACTGGCGTCACGACAGCGCGGGCGACGCCAGGCGTCGCCCGTCCGGCGTCCCCCGCAGCCGCCCCCACGCCCGGCACGGCTGACCCCTCCCGCCGGCGGGTGGGGCCGTGCGTCTGCGGCCCGCCGGTCCACGGGTCACCGGCCCCGACGGACCGGCCTCCGCGCGGCCGCGCCGCCCCGCGACGGGGCCGCACGTCCGAGCCGTGCCCATGGCGCCCGAAGCCCCCGGTCCGCCGGTGGCAGGCGCCCCGGTGCCCACCGCGGCCGGACGGGGCTCCCCCGCCCGGCGCGCGTGCCGGGAGGAGCGCTCACCTACCGCCCGGCTGTGCGAACGTCTCCTCGGCCTGGCGCAGACGCAGTTCGTCGATGGTGCGCAGCTGCGCCCGGGCCCGTTCGAGCAGCGCGTCGAACTGCTGCACGTCCAGGCGTTCGTCGTGCTCGGCGAGCCGGCGGAGCACCTCCCACGCGCAGGCCTTGCCCGTCACCCCGGCCTGCAGGAGCTCCAGCTCCAACAGGGTGCTCAGCGGGGAGCGCCGGACCAGGCGGCCGTTGCTCTTCAACCGCCCCGCCCGTTCGCCCAGCCGCCCGGCGTACACCTTGTAGCGCCGGATCGGGACGTCGAGTTCTCGCATGACGGCCAGGAGCGTCCTGCGGTCCTGGGCGATCTCGTCGGCGACCGGGCCCATGGCCTCGCCGACCGCCGAGCCCCGGCAGGCGGACACCAGATGGCGGGCCCGCTCGACCCCGGCCGTCGCGCCGGCCAGATGGTCGTTGAGGTAGATGCCGAGCAGGTCGGGACCGGCCCGCCCCGCGAAGTCGGCCAGCAACGGCCCGTGACGGGACTGGTGGTTCATGGTGCGTCCCCTTCTCCTCCTGCGGACGGGCCGGCCGGGTGGCGTGGCTGCCCCTGCCCCGGCCGGGGGCGGGCGGCCTCCACGGGGCCCAGCGGCCGGGTCAGACGGGCAGCTTGGCCCTGATGCGGCCGGCCTTGGCAGCCGGGCCCGCCGTCGCGCGGACCGAACGCCGGACCAGACGGGCCTCGCGCTGGACACCGCGTGCCGCGTGGCGCCCGCGCCACAGCACCGACGGCGCGCCGGCGGTGTCGTCCGCCGCGATCAGCAGACCACCGAGCATGGAGAGGTTCTTGAGGAAGTGGATGCGCTGCTGGTCCCGGGAGGTCGGCTCGTCCTCCTCCCAGAAGCGGTGGCCCGCCAGCGTCGTCGGCACCAGGGTGGCGGCCAGGGCCATGGCGGACAGCCGGGGCAGGCGGCCCGACGCCAGCAGCAGACCGGCCACGACCTGCACGCCGCCGTTGAGGCGTACGACCTGCTCGGTGCGGTCGGGCAGCGCCCGCACGCGGTCCGTGAGGGGCTTGACGACGGGCTCCGCGGCTGGCGCCAGCTCCCGCGGATGCCGTACGGAGTTCAGCCCTCCGGCGACGAACATGGAGGCGAGAAGCGGGCGACCGACGACACGCAGCAGACTCATGGCCTCTCCCGGTATGTGGATGACTATCGGCGGTCGCCGGGTTCCCCGTGACGCGGCCGGGCATGCGGAGCCCCGGCGCGGTCGGCATACCCGGTGACCGGCGAGGGCACCCGCGAACCATGGCGAGAACGCGACGCTACACGGTGGCGGCCTCCGGGCGCTGGTGGGACGAGGACGACGGCCGCTGGCTGCCCTCCGGCGAGGTGCACGCCTGGGAGCAGGGCACCAACCAGACGGTGTGCGGGCTGTCCCTGCACCGGTCGCGTCTGACCCGGTTCGCGGGCGTCGCCTGGCCCGACATCCTGCCGGAGTCGGGCGGCGCGGCCGACGCCGTGGGCCGGGTCTGCCCGCGCTGCGCCTCCGTCGCCGGGCGGCACCAGCCCGGCGCCCGCCGCTGGCAGCGGACGAACCCCCGGCCCTGACGGACGCCCGCGCCGTGCGGATACGCGGGTAACCCCACGGACGCCCGGCACGGACCCCTTTCGGCGCCATGTGCGCAGGTGACCGCCCTGTCGCCGCCGTCAGGCGGCGAGGGCCTCCCCGAGCGTCGGGTGGCACGGAATGAGCGTGTCCACCCCGACCAGCTGGATCACCCGCGAGACGGCGTCCTGCGGTGCGGCGAGGCGCAGCCAGGTCCCGTGCTCGCGAGCGGCCTGGTGGGCGGTGATGAGGGCGTTGATGCCGCTGGAGTCCATGAAGGTCACTCCGCCGAGGTCCACCACCGTCCCCGGCGCGTCGTCCAGGCAGGACAGCAGGACGTCCCTGAGCTCCGCGCTGCCGTCCAGGTCGACCTCTCCCACGGGGGTCACCACCCACGCGCCACCGTCGGCCGGGGTCCGGGTGATCAGCAGCCGTCCGGGCACCGCAGCTCCCTCGGTGTCTGCCACGCTGTCCTCACTTCTGGTAAATGTCTGGCCATGGCCAACGGGTCGGATGGGCTCGATGGTAGGGGTTCAGGACAGGATCACGGGCCGATCGGTGAGCACGGGCGGTACCGTGAGCGTATACGCGGGTGGACACGTTGCGTGAACCCGGGGGTGAGGGCGGGATCGTATGGAAGCTGCCACCGGTGGCCGGGAACAGGTGGGCCCCGGCGCCCCTGTGCCGCACACCACCCTCACCCTGACCGCCGACCCGGCGTGCATCGCCGAGGCCCGCCGCGTCGCCGGGGCCTTCCTCACCCGCCTGCGGACCGAGGGCGGCCTGCCCGTCGCCTCCCGCGCGCTCGACGCCACCCGGCTGGTGGTCAGCGAACTGGTCACCAACGCCCTGAAGCACGCGCCCGGCCCGGCCCTGCTCGATCTGCGCGTCAGCGGCGACGCCGTGGCGGTGACGGTGTGGGACACCTCACCCGTCCTGCCCACCCCGCGCCCCGCCGATCCCAGCCGGGTCGGCCGGCACGGACTGGAGATCGTCAGGGCCCTCGCCCGGCGCCTCGACGTGCGGCTGGAACCGGTCGGCAAGCGCGTCACCGCCCGCCTCGCCCTCCTGGACGGCGAGGCGGGCCTCCCGGGCACCGGGCGACGACGCGTGCTCGACGACGGGGCCTGAGGGCTGTCCCGTAGTCCGCGGTGGATCAGCGCGCGGCGCCGGTTGCGGTGCGTCGCAAGGCGGAGGGTCGTCCTCGTACTGGGCGTATCCGGGAGAGCCGACGACGCGGCGAGGAGCCGTGGCCGTCGTCGTGCGCCCGCCGGGATCGCGCGACAGCCCTGAGGGAGCACCCGAATGGCGTACCGCGGCGGCTCCGCCCGATTCCCTGGGCCGTCATCTCTTCGAAAGGCACGTCCCGGGACGGGGCATGCCTTCGAAGGCGTCCCCCGGGGCCCGTCGCGTCGCCGGGCGAACGTCCGGGCCCTGGCCGCACCGACCGGTGCCGATCACCCCGTGCACCACCCCGGGACTCGCGGTCGCCGCTCGCCGAACCCCTCCACCGGTGCTGGTATGGAGGGCGGAAGAGAAAGCGTGGTGAAAGGCGACCATGTGTCCGGGTCCAGCAAGGCCGACGCGGATCGTCTCGGTCGAGCCGAGCGGGCGGTCGCCGCGATCGGCACGTCCCTCGACCCCCGCAGGACGGCCTCCGAACTGACCGCGTTCCTGGTCGAGGAGTGCTGCGACACCGCCACCGTCGACCTGTTCACCCCGCGGGCGCGCGACCGCCACCCCGACGGGTCGCTCCAGGCCGTCGCCGTCGCCGGCCGGCGCGACCTCCTCGACGCCCTGGAGAAGATGCCGCGCGGTGACGTCCGCGTCCGGGCCCTGGACGAGGGCCACCCGATCACCAGGTCCTTCTCCCCTCGCGGCGGCACGAGCCTGGTCGCCGTGTCGATGCCGCTGCTGGCGGGGAGCCGGGTCTACGGCGTCGTCCTCGCCCTGCGGACCGGCACCCCGTTCGACGACGAGGAGACCGCGGCCGTCCACTATGCGGCGCGCCTCGCCGCCGCACACCTGCGCCACGCGGAGGAGCACCGGCAGGTCGGCGCGCGTGTGTGGGATCTCCAGCAGGTCCTGCGCGCCGACCCCGGGCGCCCCCACCCCAACGTCGAAGTGGCGACCCGCTACCTGCCCGTCGGCCGGGGCACGCACGTCGGCGGCGACTGGTGCGAGACGGTGCGCCTGCACTACGGCCGCACCCTCCTCGTCGTCGGCGACGTCATGGGCCACGGCCTGGACGCGGCGGTCGACATGAACGCCTACCGTTCGGTGCTGCGCTACATCGCCTCCTCCGAGGCGGCACCGCACGTGATCCTGCGCCGGGTGGACACCGCCGTGTCCGAGGAGAGCGGCCGCCGCCCCGCGACCTGCCTGCTCGCCCTGCTGGACCCGGTGCACGGCACGGTCTCCCTCGCCGGCGCGGGCCACCTGCCGCCCGCCGTCTTCCCCCGCCGCGGAACGGCCGAACTGGTGCCGCTGCCCATCGGCCCGCCCCTGGGCACCGGCCTCGGCGCCTACGAACCGTTCAACAGGCCGCTCGCGGGGGACGACACGCTGGTCCTGTTCACCGACGGTCTGGTCGAGCGCCGCGGGGAGGACATCGAGACCTCGCTCGGCCGGCTGACCGCCCTGCGGCTGCCTCCCGACCAGGACGTCTCCGCCCTGCTGGACGACATCCTCGACCGGCTCGGCGCCGAACACGCCGACGACGACGTCGCCGCCGTAGCGGCCCGTCCACGGCGCCGGCCCTGAGCGGACGGCCGGCGGGCCCGGCCGCGCGGTGCGGCCACAGCCTCGTACGGGGTCAGCCCGCGCGCCCCCTCCCCGCCGCGGCGGGGGAGGCCTCCCACAGCGCTCCGGTGAGTCCGACCGGGTTGCCCGGGGGGATCAGCCCCGTGTGCAGCACGGCCTCGGCCAGCGGTTCCAGCAGAGCGGCCAGACGCAGGGCGCGTTCCCTGCCCAGCGCCGCCCACGGCTGCCCGGCGGCGGCGTCCGTGCACGCCTCGACCTCCGCTCGGACCGCCGCTCCGGCAGCGGTCGGGGCGCCGTCCGCGCCGAGCCACCCCCGCTCGCGCAGTCCGGCCTCGGCCGCCCGCCATGTCCGCAGGTCCCACTGGCGGCTCTCCCGCAGCAGCGCAGCGTCCGACTCGCCGGCGGCGCACTTCAGCACCATGGCGTCGACCGGACCGACGCCATGGGCGACCAGGGCGGCGACGTGCCCGTCACCGCGGTGCTCGCGCAGCGTCGTCAGGGCCTGCCACAGCCTGACGTGCGGCTGCTCCGGACGCTCCAGCGCCTGGTTGGCGGCGCAGAGCACCCGGCCCGCGCTGTCGGCGGCCTGGGCGGCCTCCCACGCCAGGTCCGCGGCCTCGGTCACCCCGGAACCGGTGACGGTTTCCGGGCCGAACACGCGGGTCATCGCCGCGTCCACGGCCCGCACGCGGGCCTCCAGCACCTCGGACGGCCCGGCGTACCGCCAGGCGTCCGGCAGCGCCCGCGCCACCCGGTCGGGGTGGAAGACGTAGAAGCAGCCGGCCACGACCGGCGCGGGCACGGGACCCAGCGGGGCCGCCCGCATCGCGAAGTACCCCATCCAGAAACCGCGCAGGCCCAGCGCGTCCGCCTCCCGGCGGACCTCGGGCGCGAAGTAGACGAGGTCGTGGACCGGCTCGTACCGCTCCCACAACGCACGTGCGAGACCATCGCCCATGCCGGACCCTCCCGTCTCCGCTGCCGCGCCCGCGCCACCCGGTCGGCGAGCCGCGACGGCGGTCCTGCAGCAGCATGCGCCATGACGAGCGTCATAACAAGGGGGGTACGACGGGGCCTGAGCCGGGACCGCACGTCCACGGAGCGCGGGCGGAGGTCAGGACCGGGCGGCCGGGTGCGGGCGGGCGTGCGCGCCGGCGGGGCAGCCGGAGCCGGGACCGCCGGGGCTCGGATCAGTCCTGCCCGCCCTTCGCCCGCAGCAGCAGGACGGCGATGTCGTCGGTGTACTGTCCGGTGGGCCAGGTGCAGCGCACGAGGCTGTCCATCAGGGCGTCGAGGTCCTCCTCGTCGCTGCCGGCCAGGTGCCGGGCGAGCCTGCCGATGTTCTCGACCGCGTCGGTGCCGGGTACCTCCACGATGCCGTCGGTGTACAGGGCGAGCATCGCGCCCGGCGGCAGGACGGCGGCGGTCACCGGGTAGTGCACGGCCAGGTCGACGCCCAGCAGCGGACCGGGCTCCAGGTCCAGCACCTGCGTGTGGCGGCCGTCCCGCAGCAGCGGCGGCATGTGGCCGGCACTGGCCAGCGTGACCCGGTGGCGGGCGAGGTCGAGGTGGACGTACAGACAGGACACCAGCAGATCGGACTCCAGGTCGGCCAGCATCCGGTTGGCGCAGGACAGTACCTGGTCGGGCGGCGCGCCGGCGGTGGCGTGGGCGTGGATGGCGGTGCGGACCTGCCCCATGAGGGCCGCCGCGCTGATGCTGTGCCCCTCGACGTCGCCGATGACGGCGGCGGCGGTGGTGTCGTCGAGCCGCAGCAGGTCGTAGAAGTCGCCGCCGATCAGCAGGCCGTGGCTGGCGGGCAGATAGCGCGCCGCCACGTCCAGGCCGGGCAGTGTGGGCAGACTCCGCGGCAGCAGGACCTGCTGGAGTTCCTGCGCGACCTGGTGCTTGCTGTCGTACAGGCGGGTCCGGTCGAGGGCCTGGGCGATCAGCCCTGCCAGGGACGTGAGGACGGCGCGCTCGTCCGCCGTGAAGTTGTGCGGCTGGTCGTAGGAGAGCACGCAGCAGCCCACCCGCCGCCCGGCGGCGACCAGCGGCAGGAACGCCCAGGCCTGCTTGTCGCTGATCCGCGAGGCCTCCGGGTACGCCCGGGCCATCGTGGCCCGGTCGCCGTAGAAGGCGGGGGAGCCGCTGGTGAGGGCCTGGCCTGCCGGGGTGAGGTCGGTGGCCGGTGGAAGGCCGTCCAGCCGGTCGATGATGCCGGGCGCGTAGCCATGGTGGCCGATGATCTTCAGCCGGCCGGCCTCCAGGGCGTACAGAATCAGGTTCTGGGCCCCGAAGGCGGGCAGGATCTGGTCGGAGATCAGCTCGGTGAGGTCGCGAACGCCGACGGCCTCGGTGAGCGCCGCGGCCAGGTGGACCAGCTGGTACAGGCGGCCGGTCGCGGCGGACGCGGGCCGTTGGGGTTGCACGGGCAGCGGACCGCTCGGCGGCTGTTCCGTACGGGGCATGACGCGGACGCTGATGCCACTGGCGTCCGGGTAGAGCTCGAAGGCCAGCCAGTGGTCCGGCGGACGCAGCGCCGTGTACGCCAGGGGTGCCCGGCTGACGACCGCCGTGCGGTAGTGGTCCTCGTAGACGGGGTCGTCCAGCCAGGGCAGCGACTGCCAGGGCCGGGTGCCGAGCAGCCGCTCGGGTTCGTTGCCCAGCAGCTGGGCCGCCGTGCTGTTGACGAAGGTGATCCTGCCCTCCAGGTCGAGCCCGACCGTGCCCTCGGGGAGCCGTTCGGCGTAGTCCGCGGCGGCGACGCGGGTCTGCACGGGGTGACGGCGGGTGGCGAGCGAGACGACACGCGGCCGCTCGCGCACCTCCGGCGGGCGGGGCGCCTCGTCCAGCAGACGCGCCATCCGGCGGGCGACGGAGGCCAGGTGACCGCGCTCGCGGGGCGAGGGCCCCCGGGGCCGGTCGGCCGGCCACATCAGCAGGAGACCGCCCCAGCAGTTGCGCACGCCCGTCAGCGGCGCCGCCGCGAGGGCGATCGGGTAGGGCAGGACGGCCGCCACCCGCGGGTAGCGGCTGGCGATCTCGGCCTGGCTGCCGACCCACACCAGCCGGTCCTCGTTGATGGCGTCGGTCAGCGGCCCCGGGGCGCTCAGCGGCATCCGGTGCCAGGGTGCGGTGAACTCGACGGGCAGGCCGCACTGTGCCACCAGACGCAGCACCGGCCGCGCCTCCTCCAGCAGGAACAGGCTGCCGATGGACGCGCCGGTGCCGCGGACTGCGTCGGCCAGGGCCGCCGCGAGGGCGTCCTCCAGTGCCCGGGTGGGATCCGGCTTGTCGATCACGGACATGGCGTCCTCCGGTCCGGTGTCGCGGCGGGCACCGGCCCGCCGGTCGGGGCACGTACGCGCGCGCCGTGCCATGGGCACATGTCACTCCTACCCGAACATTACGGGTGATACGGAACGGATCGGGCATGCGTGCCGCCGGGCTCAGTCCTTGCCGGGAGTCAGTTCGGCCAGCAGCAGGGTCCTGTCGTCCCTGACGTCGTCCACGGAGGCGTCGGCGAGCAGCCGCCTGCACAGCGCGCTCAGCGTGTCCGTGTTCGTGCCCCTGTCCGCCTCCGGGGTCGCCGCTACGCCGTCCGCGCCGGCGTCGAGGGCGCGGGCGAGACGGGTGATGCCCTGGTCGATGTCGGCCCGGCGGGACTCGACCAGTCCGTCGCTGTAGAGCAGCAGCAGTGCCGGCTCGGACAGGTGCAGCACCGTGGGCTCGTACCGTCCAGCACCGAGCCCCAGGGGCAGGCCCGCGGTGGTCAGTGACACGGGTTCCGCCGGGCTCCCCGGCCCTCGGATCAGGGGCGGCGGGTGGCCGGCGCCGACGAACGTGCAGGTCGCCAGACTCGCATCCCACTCCGCGTAGATGCAGGTGGCGAAGGAGGCGCCGGGCGTGTCACCGGCGACGGCGTCCAGCCGGTGCATGAGCTCGGCCGGCCCGAGGTCGAGCGCCGCCAGGGTGCGGACCGCCGTGCGCAGCTGGATCATGGCGACCGCGGACTCGGGGCCGTGGCCCATCGCGTCGCCGACGATCATGCCCAGCCGGCGGCCGGCCCGGGGCAGCACGTCGTACCAGTCCCCGCCGATCACGTCGTCCTGGCCGGCGGGCCGGTAACCGTGGGCGACCCGGCAGCTCGCGAAGGTCTGGCCGGTCTCCGGGAGCAGGCTGCTGCGGATGGCGAGGGCGGTGCGGCGCTCCCGCTCGTAGCGGCGCGCGTTGTCCAGCGCCACGCACGCCCGCGCGCCGAGCGACTCCACGGCGACGGCCTCGCCGTGCGAGAAGGGCTCCTTGTCCGGGCCGCGGGTGCAGGTGATGAACCCGACGGCCGCGCCGCGCAGCCGCAGCGGGACGATCAGGAACGATGCGGTCCGCAGCAGCGCGTCCACCCCGGCGTCGTCCGGATCGGCCTTGCGCAGTCTTTCGTAGGTGTGCCGGTCGACCCCGTCGAGCAGTTGCGTCTGCCCGGTGGCGACGGCACGCGCGTACGGCGTGTCACGGGGGAAGACCAGGACCTCCCCGACGGGCAGCAGATGCTCCCAGTCCTCCGGGGTGTCCGACCCTATGCGCAGCGCCAGGCGGCGCGCCTCGATCTGCGGCGGATCGGGCATGACCCGGGCGTGTTCCTCCAGGAGCCAGCGCTGCAGCAGGTACACCGAGGCGGCGTCGCAGAAGCCGGGGGCGAGGGCGTGGACGACGTGGCGGCCCGTCAGCCGCAGGTCGAGTGCGGAACCGATGGCGTCGGCCGCGGGGGAGAAGAGGGCGCGACGGCGGGGCGGCGCTGTGGGGGGAGCGTCACCGGGGCGGCTGCGTTCGGTGTTCCGCAGGGTCGTTGCCTTCCGGGTGGGGCCGGTAGCGGCGTGGGTGGGGCCGGGCGGGAGTGCGCCGGCACATGCCGTGGGCAACTATATGATGGACAGTCAAGTTGCCCGAGCAGCAGGGGAGTTGGCATGAGGCCGGACGGAAGCGGTCCGCCGCAGGGCGTCGATCCGGGCAAGGCGAGCGTGGCCCGAATGTACGACGCCATGCTGGGCGGCGAGCACAATTTCGCCATAGACCGGGAGGCGGTGGCCGCCTTCACGGCGATCGATCCCCAGGTCCGCACGCTGGCCCGCGCCAACCGCGCCTTCCTGGGCCGTGCGGTGCGCTTCCTGGCCGCCGCGGGCGTGCGTCAGTTCATCGACCTGGGTTCCGGCATCCCCACCCAGGGCAACGTCCACGAGGTCGCCCAGGCCGCCAGCCCCGGCGCGAAGGTCGTGTACGTGGACAACGACCCGGTGGCCGTGGCGCACAGCGAGGCACTGCTCGCCGACAACCCGGACGCGGCGATCGTGGCGGCCGACATCCGCAAGCCCGAGGACGTGCTCTCCTCCCCGCAGGTGCGCGGGCTCATCGACTTCCGGCAGCCGGTCGCCGTCCTGATGATCACGATCCTGCACTTCGTCGCACCCGAGGAGGACCCGGCCGGCATCGTGGCCGCCTTCCGGGACGCCGTTCCGGCGGGCAGCTGGCTGGCTCTGACCCACGCCACGGACGAGGACCGCCCGAACACCGCGGCCGCCGTGGGACAGCTGTACCGCTCCCGCGCCACCTCGCCGGTCACCGCCCGCTCCCGGCAGCAGATCCGCTCCCTGTTCGACGGCTTCGAGCTGGTCGAGCCGGGGCTGGTCCACGTGCCCCTCTGGCGCCCGGACGCGGCCGACGACATCCCTGAGAACCCGGCCCGGTACTGGGTGTACGCCGGCGTCGGCCGCAAGGACGCGCAGGCGTAGCCGGGGCGGTACCCGCCCGGGCCGTACCCGCGGCCGGGCGGGTACGGCCCGTGTCCTCAGGCGGGCCGTACGGCGCTGTGGATGGCCTGGGCTCCGGCGAAGAAGATCGACTCCTCGCGGATCGGCGCCCCGGGGCCCGGCGCGTGGATCATCAGGCCGCTGCCCGTGCACAGGCCGACGTGGCTGACGTCGCCGTGGAAGAGGATCAGATCCCCGGCCTGCATCTCGGCGAGGGCGACGGGTGTACCGCAGCCGGCCTGGCCGGCCGCCGTGCGGGGAAGGTCGACCCCGGCCGCCCTCCAGGCGGCCTGGGTCAGGCTCGAGCAGTCGTACGAGTCCGGCCCGGTCGCACCCCAGACGCACGGTTTTCCGACCTGCGCGCGGGCGAAGGCCAGGGCCTTCGCGGTCTTCCTCTCGTACGGCGTACCCCCTACGTCACCGATGCCGAGGGGAGCGGTGGTGACCGGGACGACGGGGGTGGCGGGGACGGGCGTGGCGGCCGGGTCCGGGAAGGCCGGATCGGTGGAGAAGGGCGCCGTGGTGGTGGGGCCGCCGGCCGGTTGCGGGAAGGCCGGGACGGTGGCGAAGAGCGCCGTGGTGGGATCGGCGGCCGGATTCGCGAAGGCCGGGACGCTGGGAAAGGGCGCCGTGGCGGTGGGCCCGGTGGGCAGGTGCGGGAGGTCCGGGACGCCGGGGGAGAGTGCCGCGGTGTCGAGGGCCGCGCCGTTGGTGAGGGTGCCGGCCGGCTGACCCGGGTTCATCGCCGTGCCGGACCAGGCCCGGCTCTCGTCGGGTGCGCCGCCCGTGCCGAAGGCCGCCGGCTGCTGTGTCCACTGTCCGAGCAGCTGCTGGGAGGTCAGCCGGGACACCTCGGGCGCGGCCGCGTACCAGGTACCGGCCGCCGGCCCGGTCTCGATTCCGGACGCCGGGCCGTCGCCCAGGCCGGCGTGCCGGGCCAGCAGTTCGCGGGCCTGGTCCATCTTCTGCTGAAGCCGCTCCTTGGCGGACCTCGACACCTCCGGCCGCGGCCGGGCGACGGAGGGCGGCCGTGCCGCGGCGGTCTCCGGCCGCGTTCCGGCGGCGGCCGGCACCGTCGCCGCCGCCTCGACGGCCGCTGCGGGCCACGGGGCGGGCGGGGGCGCGGAGGTGAGAGGTTCGGGGATGAACGGCGCCGAGGCGAGCGCGGGTTCGGCGGTGGGCTTCGGTAGCACTGTGGCCGTCGAGGCTGTCGGTGCCGTCAGGGCCGGGCCGGCGGTGAGTTCTCGTGCGGAGGGCACGATGGCGGCCGGGCCGACCGGTTCCGGCGTGCTCGCGGCGGTGGCGTCCGGTCCGGCGGCCGGCTGCGGCAGGGCCGGTGCCGTGGCGGACGGTCCGGCCGGCAGCGCGAGTCTGGCCGGTGCCTCCGACTCGGTTCCCGATGCAGTGAGTTCACCCGCCGGGCGCCTCGCCGGAGCCGCGGACCGGGTGCCGGCCGGATTCGGGCGGCGGTCGGAGGGCAGGACGGCCGGGACGGTAGGCCCCAGTTGTGCCCGCGCCAGGTCGAACCACTGTCTGGTGACGCTCTCCAGGACCGGGTCCCGTCGTGCGGAGGGGGTCTCGCCGAGCGCGAGATCGACGCCGGTGCGCCGCCCCCTGTTCCTCGCCCGGGTCGCGTTGTAGTTCCCCGTGGCGGTCTCGGCCTGGTCGTAGAGGGCGCTGACCCGCCGCTGCACCTCTTCGCGGCTGGGCTCGTCGCCGCCCGTCGGCGAGGCGGAGTCGCGCGCGCCGGGGAGGCCGGTGCCGGCGGGGCGCGAAGGTCGTTCCGGGGCCAAGGAAGACGTACTCCTTCCGCAGACCGCCTACCGGGCCGGCAGTCGGGTTCGGGCGGACGCTTCGGTAGGTGTGCCCTACGGCCCCGCCCTGCCGGGCTGTTGGGCCGATTCACCACAAGGTCGGTCGGGTTCCCGGCTCCGGTTGCCACGAGGGCGCGCCGGACTCGGCGGAGGCCGCGCGATCCGGCGGGTTCGCCGGAGGCAGTCGTGCGGCCTGGGCGCCAACTTAGCGAACATGTGTGCCTGGTGTGAAGGTCGAACCGCTACGGGGTCGATGCGCGTCCGTGACCTGCCGGCCTGCCGGCCTGCCGGCCTGCCGGCCTGCCGAGCGAGCCGGCGGACCGGCAGGCCGCTTCGCGCCTCCGCTCCCGCCCGGACCACGCCGGGCCGCCGGACCCCACCCGGCTCTCGTGCGGTGCGGCCCCGGAAACCCCGGGCCGCGACCACGTGGACCTCGATGCAGCCCGAGCGCAGACGGGGCGCCGGTCCTCGTACCGACGTTCCGCGTCCGCCGGGCCTCACGAGGGCCGTCCGGGGGCGGGGCGGTGAGCGGAACGCACGGCGGAGGGTCAGAGGGATCCGAGGTCGGAGGACAGCCAGCGTTCGGGACGCATGCGGACGACGACCTGCTCACCGTGGTGTTTCCAGGCGAAGTCGACATAGGCGTCGACCTTGTCGGCCGGGAGGTAGCGGGCCGACATCTCCCGGAGCTGCTCGATCGTGGCGGGCGCCGTCCCGACGACCGGGCCCTCGACCGACACGTACCTGATGGTGGGTTCGACGCGGTCCACCATCAGGCTGAACCGGCCCGCCGCACCGATCAGCCGGTTCTTCCGGGAGTCGCGGCCGGTCAGGATCCACACGATGCCGCCAGGCGTGTACTGGTACCAGATGGGCACGGTCAGCGGCGCTCGGTCCGCCCCGGCGTCGACCGCCAGCGCGGCGACGTGCGGCTCGGCAAGGAACATCTCACGCTCTTCGCGGTTCAGGGCCATACGGGTCTCCTCCAGCGGTGCCGAAGCGGACGTCTCCGCCATCCGTGCCCCGTCCGAGCGCCGGCGGCACCCACCGGTATTCCACGCGCCCCGCTCGGACCACCCGGTCACCCGGCCGTACGAACGGATCACGCCACTCACAGCGAGGCCTGGACGGCGCCGGGACGACGCGACGTGGCCCGAACGGCCCTGTCGGGCACCGCCGAAGCACCGGAGGGTGGGACATGCGTACCACCGGGCATCGCCCCCACCCCCGCCCGCCCCGCCCTCGGCCCGCCACGCCAGGAGCCCGACCCCCGTCCCGCCGGACGCCCGGCCCGCGCCGTGCCGGGCCGGCGCGGCGCGACCCGGGCGTCCGGAACCGCACCAGACCGCCGTCCCCGACCGAAAAGGAACCCCGATGTCCGTCGACACGCACCAGGCGCCCGCCGGGCTCCCGGACGAGGAACTGACCACGCTCGACGCCCACTGGCGCGCCGCGAACTACCTGTCCGTCGGCCAGATCTACCTGATGGCGAACCCGCTGCTGACCGAGCCGCTGCGCCCGGAGCACGTCAAACCGCGCCTGCTCGGACACTGGGGCACCTCGCCCGGCCTCAACCTGGTCCACACCCACCTCAACCGCGTCATCAAGGCCCGCGACCTCGACGCCCTGTGCATCTGGGGCCCCGGCCACGGCGGGCCCGCGGTCCTGGCCAACTCCTGGCTGGAGGGGTCGTACACCGACACCTATCCGGACGTCACCCGGGACGGCGCGGGCATGGCACGGCTGTTCCGGCAGTTCTCCTTCCCCGGCGGGGTGCCGAGCCACGTCGCCCCCGAGACGCCGGGCTCGATCCACGAGGGCGGCGAGCTCGGCTACTCGCTCTCCCACGCCTACGGTGCCGCGCTCGACAACCCGGACCTGCTCGTTGCCTGCGTGATCGGCGACGGCGAGGCGGAGACCGGCCCGCTGGCCGCGTCCTGGCACTCCGACAAGTTCCTCGACCCGGTGAACGACGGGGCGGTCCTGCCGATCCTGCACCTGAACGGCTACAAGATCGCCAACCCGACGGTGCTGTCGAGGATCCCCGCGGACGAACTCGACGCCCTGCTGCGGGGGTACGGGCACGAGCCGTTCCACGTCACCGGCGACGAGCCGGCGGCCGTCCACCGTGCGATGGCCGAGGCCATGGACACCGCGCTGGACCGCATCGCCGCGCTGCGGCGCGCGGCCCGCGAGGAGGGGGTCACCGACCGGCCCCGCTGGCCGATGATCGTGCTGCGCACCCCGAAGGGCTGGACCGGGCCCGCCGAGGTCGACGGACTGCCCGTGGAGGGGACATGGCGCTCCCACCAGGTGCCCCTGACGGCCGTCCGCGACAACCCCGACCACCTGCGGCAGCTCGAGGAGTGGATGCGCTCCTACCGGCCAGGCGAACTGTTCGACGAGCACGGCGCGCCCCGCCCGGAGGTGCTCGCCTGCGTCCCGGGCGGCACCCGGCGGCTGGGGTCCACCCCGTACGCCAACGGCGGGCTGCTGCTGCGCGAACTGCCCCTGCCGCCCCTTCAGCGGCACGCCGTCGAGGTGGACAAGCCCGGCGCGAGCGCGCACGAACCGACCCGTGTCCTGGGCGACATGCTCGAGGACGTCATGCGGGCCACCGCCCAGCGCCGCGACTTCCGCCTGGTCGGCCCCGACGAGACCGCCTCCAACCGCCTCCAGGCCGTCTACGACGCCAGCGGCAAGGCCTGGCAGGCCGGCACCCTGCCGGTGGACGAACACCTCGACCGGCACGGCCGGGTGATGGAGATCCTGTCCGAACACACCTGTCAGGGCTGGCTGGAGGGCTACCTCCTCACCGGCCGGCACGGACTGTTCTCCTGCTACGAGGCGTTCGCGCACCTGGTCGACTCCATGGTCAACCAGCACATCAAGTGGCTGCGCGTGACCCGCCGCCTGCCCTGGCGCGCCCCCATCGCCTCCCTCAACTACCTGCTCACCTCGCACGTGTGGCGCCAGGACCACAACGGCTTCTCCCACCAGGACCCGGGCTTCGTCGACCACATCCTGAACAAGAGCCCCGAAGTGGTGCGGGTCTACCTGCCGCCGGACGCCAACACCCTGCTGGCGGTGGCCGACCACGTGCTGCGCAGCCGCGACTACGTGAACGTGGTCGTCGCCGGGAAGCAGCCCTGCTTCGACTGGCTGTCCATGGAGCAGGCGACGGTCCACTGCGCCCGCGGCGCCGGCATCTGGGACTGGGCCGGCACCGAGGACGGCTCGCGCGCACCGGACGTGGTGCTGGCCTGCGCGGGCGACGTGCCGACCCAGGAGGTCCTGGCCGCCGCGCAGTTGATGCGCCGGCACCTGCCCGACCTCACCGTGCGCGTCGTCAACGTCGTCGACATCGCCCGGCTGCTGCCGCGCGAGGAACACCCGCACGGGATGAGCGACTTCGAGTACGACGGGCTGTTCACCCCGGACCGGCCGGTGATCTTCGCCTACCACGGCTACCCGTGGCTGATCCACCGCCTGGCCTACCGGCGCACCGGACACCCGCACCTGCACGTGCGCGGCTACAAGGAGATCGGCACCACGACCACCCCGTTCGACATGGTGGTCCGCAACGACCTGGACCGCTACCGCCTGGTCATGGACGTCATCGACCGCGTCCCCGGCCTGGCGGTGCGCGCCGCGGGGGTACGCCAGCGCATGGAGGACACCCGGGAGCGCCACCGCAGCTGGATCCGGGAGCACGGCACCGACCTGCCGGAGGTGGCCGACTGGGCCTGGAACGGCTGAGCCGGCCATCCCGCCGCACGCGCCCGCCCGGGGGCCCGTGCGGCAGGGTGGGCGCAGCCGCGCCGACCACCACGCGGGTGGGTGGTGCGCAGCCGCCGGACAACCGAAGCGGGTGGCGCCCGTCGGGACTGGTCCTGCCGCGCGCCGGCGAGCGCGGTGCGGGCAGCCGACGGCCGGGACCCGCACGGGCGCGCACGGTGCGGTTCTGCGGGCGCCGGCCGCGGTGCGGACCGGAGCCGGGCGGGAGAAGTCGTCGGCGGGCGGCCTGGTCCCTCCACGGCCGGCGGCGGCGCGGGCGCCGGTCCCCGGATGGAGCAGAGAGGGCCGACCGGCCCTGGCCCGGTGTCCCGGGTTGGGGGAAGGATGCCGGTGGAATGCGAACGCGTGACGAGGAGCGACCGATGGCGGACAGCGAGCAGGTCGGCACGGGCACCCCGATCCGGGTCTTCCTGCTGGACGACCACGAGGTGGTACGGCGCGGGGTGCACGACCTGCTGGACGACGAACCGGACATCACGGTGGTCGGCGAGGCGGCCACCGTCGAGCAGGCCCTCGTGCGCGTCCCCGCCCTGCGCCCGGACGTGGCGGTCCTCGACGTCCGGCTGCCCGACGGCGACGGGGTGACCGTGTGCCGGGAACTGCGTTCGCGGCTGCCGGAGCTGGCCTGCCTGATGCTGACCTCGTTCGACGACGAGGAGGCGCTCCTCGACTCGATCATGGCGGGGGCGTCCGGCTACGTCCTCAAGCAGATCCAGGGCTCCGACCTCGTCTCGGCCGTGCGGACGGTGGCGCGCGGCCAGTCGCTGCTCGACCCGAGCGCCACCACCAAGCTCATGGCGCGGCTGCGCGGCGGGCAGCAGCAGGAGCCGGAGCCCGACGCCCTGCCGGGGCTGACCGAGCGCGAGCGGGAGATCCTGGCCCTGATCGGC
Organism: Streptomyces sp. NPDC003697; assembly: GCF_053587115.1. Classification (NCBI taxonomy): domain Bacteria; kingdom Bacillati; phylum Actinomycetota; class Actinomycetes; order Kitasatosporales; family Streptomycetaceae; genus Streptomyces; species Streptomyces sp. NPDC003697. The sequence goes on along the minus strand of NZ_JBSFNN010000078.1, from coordinate 10,035 downwards.
GAAGGCCTGACCAACCGCCAGATCGGCCAGCGGCTGTACCTCGCCGAGAAGACGGTCAAGAACCACATCTCCCGGCTGCTCGCCAAGCTCGGCGTGGAGCGGCGCATCCAGGCCGCCGTCATCGCCACCCAGGCGCAGGACCGGCTGCGGGGCGGCGAAGGGCACTGAGCCGCGCCGGGCGCTCCTCGCCACACCGCACTTCGCCGCCGGCCGCCGGCCGGTTCACGACATCGTCGGCGAGGGACCGACTCAGGGCGCGATCGGGAGCTGCCGCTTGTGCTCGGTGAGCCGGTAGCGGTTGACGATGGCCGTGAAGGCGGCCTCGTCGACCGGCTTGCCCTCCAGGAAGTCGTCGATGTCGTCGTAGGTGACGCCGAGCGCCTCCTCGTCGGGCTTGCCCGGGTCGAGGTTCTCCAGGTCCGCGGTCGGGATCTTGCGCACCAGCTTGGAGGGCGCCCCCAGCGCCTCTGCCACGGCCCGTACGCGCCGCTTGGTGAGACCGGTGAGCGGCACCACGTCCGCCGCGCCGTCACCGAACTTGGTGAAGAACCCGGAGACCGCCTCGGCGGCCTGGTCGGTGCCCACCACCAGGCCCTCGTGGGCGCCCGCCACCGCGTACTGGGCGATCATGCGCTGCCGGGCCTTGATGTTGCCGTGCACGAAGTCCTGGTGGCCGGCGTCGCGGAAGACCGCGCCGCCGGCCAGCAGCGCCTCCAGCGCGGCGTCGCTGGCGGGCTTCACGTCGACGGTCAGGACCCGGTCGGGCCGGATGAACTCCAGCGCCCGCTGCGCGTCCTTCTCGTCGGCCTGGGCGCCGTACGGCAGCCGCATCGCGAAGAACGTCGACTCCTGCCCGGTGGCCCGGACCCGCTCGACCGCGAGCTGGCACAGCCGGCCCGCCGTCGTGGAGTCCACGCCGCCGCTGATGCCCAGCACCAGCGAGCGCAGCCCCGTGGAGGTCAGCCGGTCGGCCAGGAACGCCACCCGGCGCTCGACCTCCTGGTGGGCGTCGAAGGACGGGCTCACCTGGAGATCCCGGGCGATCTCCTGCTGCAGGGACATGGACGCCGGATCGGTCACGCTCGCTCCTCGGTCGTGCCCGGTGGCACGGTCGGCACGCGCCGTCGGGCGGAGATCTTCTGAGATCTGTGGGGGACCCATGCACTCTAAAGGACGGCCGCGACGTCCTGTGCGGGGTGTCGGACGCGGCAACCGCCGTCCCGCTCCGGGGGAGACGGGCGGCGAGCCGGCCCAGCGCCGGGCCGGCCGGGCTTCCGACGGGCCGGGTCTGCGGCAGTGCTCCGCGCACCCGGCCGGCACCCCGGGCCCGGCACCGGCCCCCTCGTCGCGGGGTCCGGCGGGTGGGCGCCGAACCGGGCACCCTGGGTGGTGCCGAGGCCGCGGGCCGGCCGTGGGACCTGCCGGACGGACGGCGGACGGCGGTCGCGTCAGCGGCGGAAGAGCATGATCAAGAGGATCGTCGCCGCCGCGCTGATGAGCAGCGAGCCGACGCAGCCGATGCGGTTGCTGAAGAAGAACATGGCCCCCGCATGCCCGCGAGAGCCTGATCGAATCCGGCCCGTCCCATCGCGGCACGGGAGCGGCGGGCCCGAGGTGCTCGGTCTGGTCGCCGGATGGGCCCGTGAGAACACCGGCGCCGCCCTCGCCGTCGTCGCGACGCCGATGGAGGGCGCCGACGTCCCACAGATGACCAGCCCGGGCGGCGGCACCCCACTTGCCTGGCACGTCCCGGTCGGCGGCTCGTCGGCGCACCGGCCGGCTGACCGGCGCGCGCGTGGCCTGGTCGCCGACTGCCGGGTTCGCGGCCGGCGTCGTCCGGTCGCCGTCGGCCGGCCTGGTGGCCCGAGCTCGCCCGTTCCGGTCGCCGTCGTCCGGCCGGATCTCCGTCGTCGCGCCACGCGCGGGCGGCCCGGCCGGCTACCGGTCCGGCTGAGGGACCGTGAGGACGGGGCAGCGCGCGTGGCGCAGCACGCCCTGGCTGACGGAACCCAGCAGCATGCCGGCGAAGCCGCCGTGCCCGCGGGTGCCCACGACCAGCCCGAGCGCGTGCTCGGAGGCCTCGGTGAGCACCTGCACCGGATGGCCGCGCACGACGTCGTGGTGCAACTCGACCTCCGGCCTGCGCGCCGAACGACCGGCCACCGTCTCCGACAGCACCCGGCGGCACTCCGCGACGGCCGCCCGCTCGTCCAGTAGGCCGAGTGCGGGAGGATGCCAGACGTACAGTGCCCGCAGGGCCGCGCCGCGCAGGGAGGCCTCCTCGAAGGCGAAGTCCACCGCGGCGGCCGAGTGCGGACTGCCGTCCACGCCCACGACGAAGCAGGGCGGTTCGTCGCCCGCCGGCTCCGGGCCGGGGACCATCACCACCGGGCAGGACGCGTGCGCGACGAGCGGCCACGCGACGGGCGCGGAGGTGGACAGCTCCTGCCGCGTGGTCAGGTGCCAGGACCCCACCACCACCTCGGTGGCCTGGCGGGACTGCTCGCGCAGCACCCAGGCCGGATGCCCCTCCGCCAGCAGCCCGGACGTCTCCACCTCGGGATGCCGGGACTCCGCGAAGGACACCGCCGCCTTCAGCACCTCGTCCCCGGCCGTGTGCAGCTCGTCCTTCCACGCCTCCCAGGACGGGTGCCCGCCCTGGGGGCGGTACCCGGCGGTCGGCACGCCCTGCGTGTGCACCAGCAGCAGCGGCAGGTCCCGCCGTGCCGCCTCGTCGGCGGCCCAGGCGAGCGCCGTGCGCCGGTCGGGATCGGGGTCGACACCGACCACGATCGGCTTGCGGCCGTCGGTGTGCGTCATCAACGCCTCCCGGGGTATGTCCGGCGCGGTCAGGGGCTGCGGCGTTCGGCCGGGCGCGCGTCGGGGGCGCGGCCGGAAGCGGGCCGTACGGTGCGGCCCGGGCGGTCCTCGCGGCCCCCGCGTGTGTGTTCCATGGTGACCGCGCGACCCCGTCCTCGCACGGGGTCCGTCGGCCCTCCGGTTCCGGGACCGTCCGCGGCGGGTCCGCGACGCGGCAGGAGGCGCTGGGCGTGCGTGCCGCGACGCCGGCCGGGTGGCCGGTGGGACTGGGTGTGCGTCAGTGTGCCGTGCGCCCCCACTGCGGCCCGACTTCCTCCCACTCCGCGTCCCAGGCCCGCGTACGGCGCCGGTCCAGGACGGCCCGGACCGCGTAGAACCCGCCGGCGGTGGCACCGGTGAGAGCCAGGGACGCCGACGCTCCGGTGACGGCCGCCTGCGTCAGGGCCTGCGCCGGGTTCAGCGGTGCCGGGGTGACCCGGTCGCGCCCGTCGGTCCAGACGACGACATGGTCGCCCGCCTTCGCCCCGGCGTCGACCAGGGTCCGGTCCGAGTGCCGGCTGCCGTCGGGCGCCGTCCAGTGCACCGTGGCGAAGACGCGGTCGCCGCCGGTGCCGACACGATCGGTGTCGGCCCGCACCGCGTCACCGGCGACGGTGGCGGTGGCGGGGTGGCGGTCCGCACGCTGCTGGGCGAGGCTGTCCGCGGTCGCCTGCGCGGTCACCACCCCCGTGAAGGGGCCTCCCACCGCGACCACGAGCCAGGCGGCCAGGAGGACCCAGCCTTCGACCAGGTCTTCGCGGCGACGCAGCGGGTTGTGCCGCCAGCGCCACAGCGACCGCCGGTTCCGATTCCTACCCCGCATCGCGCTCACCTCCGGCTGTCATCACCAGCCTCATGCCGGTACCGGCCTCGTGGCAGGGCCGTACGGGCACTGCTGGCCGCCGTCCCGAGGCCAACCGGCCCCATCGGGCGGGCCGGCTGAAGGAGCCCACGGCGGCTGACCGGCCGCCGGACGGCGGCGCGGCGAGCGTGATGCGCCGCCGCCGGCCCCGGAACCGGAGCGGACAGGAGCGGCGGACCGGGACCGGACCAGCGGGAAACTGTCGCCCCCTCACGGGCCCGGGGACCGGACCTGCGCGAGGCCGGCGCCCCTCGCATCCTGGCCGGTGGGCCCGGCGACCGCGTCCGGGGGGCGCTCCGGGCGGCTCAGGGCGCGGGACCGGCGCACGCGGCCGGGGGACCGGACCTGCGCGAGGCCGGCGCCCTCTCCCGTCCGGGCCGGTGGACCGGCGATCGCGTCCGGGGCCGGCGCTCGTCGGTGGCCGCCCGACGCCTCACGGCGCGGCGGACCGGCGCACGCGGCGGGGGCCGTGCACGCCGCGGGACCGCCCCCGTCCCACCGGGCGGCACCGCGGCCGCTGTTGGTGGACGGCGCGAAGAGGCCCGATCCTTGAGACAGCGGACTCGCAGGGAAACGGCACGCTCATGCAAGCTCACCTTGGCGATCGGCTGATCGTCGAAAGTCAGGTCACCGGGATCAACCGGCGTGACGGCGAGATCGTCGGTCTGCACCACGACGACGGAACGCCCCCCTACGACGTGCGGTGGTCGGACACGGGCGAGATCACGCTCGTGTTCCCCGGGGCCGACGCGCACGTCCAGCCCCTCCACCACGAGAAAGTGCCGTCCGGCGGTCCCGCCGGGCAGGCCGAGGGCCTCGCCGCGCCGGTGCGGCCCGCGGGCGCCGGCTGCCGGGCGGGGGACGTGGGCCGGCGCCTGACCGCCGCCCGGCAGCGGCTCGGGCTCAGCATCGAGGAGACGGCCCGTCGGGCGCGGATGTCATCGCAGTACCTGTCGTATCTCGAGCATCACCCCTCCGAACCGAGCCTGGCGGCACTCATGCGCCTGGCCGACGCGCTCGACACCACGCTCATCGAACTCCAGGGGGGTGACCAGGAACTGCCACCGGGGCAGGGACAGGCGCTGCTCCACCCCCGCCTGCGGGACCTGGACCAGGGCGAGTGCCGGAGCCTGCTGTCGACGCACGGTGTGGGACGTGTCGCGCTCACCACGCCGGAAGGCCCCGCCGTACTGCCGGTCAACTACGACGTGGTGCGGGACGGTCTCGTCTTCCGCACCGCGCCCGACACGGCGCCCGCGGCGGCCGTCGGCGCGGAGGTCGCCTTCGAGGTCGACCACGTCGACGACGTCATGGGCCAGGGCTGGAGCGTGCTCGTCGTCGGTCGCGCCGAGGCCGTCACCGACCCCGAGACGGTACGCCGGCTCCAGGAGCACGCCCGCTCCGACCCGTGGGCCGGAGAGGGCCGCACACTCTGGATCCACATCCGGCCCACCCGGATGACGGGTCGCCGCATCACCCCGGCCGAGGGCTGAACGGGGCGCCGAAGACCCGCACGAGGGGCCGGTGTGCGGTCCACCGGCGACGGGCGGTGCGGGAGGGCGGCCGGCGGGACCTTCGGGGCCGGGCATGGACTGTTCGGCCCCAGACGCCGTCGGCGCGGCGGCGGTCGACTGGTCGGTGCGGGGGACGTCCGCCGAAGGAGCCGAGATGAACATCCACACGCGTTGCGGGCGCGTCATCGGCGTGACGCGTTTCGCACCGCCGGGACTGCCGCCCTCGATGGACCGCGTCGTCCTGGAGACCTCGACCACGCCGCAGGACAAGGGCGGCGAGCTGTGGGCGTCGATGACGCCCGAGGAGGCCAGGAGCCTGGCGGGCCTGCTGCTGTACCAGGCGGACGCCGTCCGGCAGGCGCCCGCTGCCCCGTCCGGGGAGGCGCAGGTGCGTCCCGTCGCGGGCGACGCCTACGCGATCCGGGTACGCGGACACGTCCTGACCGTCGACCTGCCGCAGTCCGAGGGCGGCAAGGACACCGCGCCCACCCCCGTGGAGCTGCTGGTGTCCTCTGTCGCCGCCGGCGTGGCGCAGCACGCGGGACGCTACCTCGGCCGGCACGGCCTCGACCGCGACGGGCTGCGTGTGTCGGCGCGGTTCCGCACGACCGCGGACCGTCCCGCACGGGTGGCGGGGATCGAGCTGACCGTCGTGGCCCCGTCCCTGCCGGAGGACCGGCTCCCCGCGTTCCGCGCCGCGGTCTCCCGCAGCGCGGTGGGCACCACGCCGGCGTGGCGGCCTCGGACGAGCCTGGAGATCCGGTCCGGCGTGGACGAGACACCGGTCCCGGCGCCCGAACGGAGTCCGGCGTAGGCCGGCTGCCTCCCGGCCACGCGGGCGCGGGGAGCGGACCGTGCTCGTGCGCGGGCCGAACGGTGGTCACCGGACGACGGGTGCAGGCCTCCGCGGCCCCCGATTCAGTGCGCTTTGTCGTGTTTCTGCCGCACGACGACCACCGGGCACGCCGCGTGCTGGGCGCAGCGCTGGCTGACCGAACCCAGCATGGCCCGGGCGAACCCGCCCCGCCCGCGGCTGCCCACGACGAGCACCTCGGCCCCTTGAGAGGCCCGGATCAGCACCTCCGACGGATCGCCCTCGACGAGGTGCTTCCGCAGCTCCACCGACTGCTCGTCCGGGAAGACACTGCGCAGTTCCTGCGAGAAGCGCTCCCGTGCCTGTTCGAAGTCGAACTCGGGGTCGATCGCCGGCCCGCTCCAGCCGATGGCCGACGGGGTGTCCCAGGCGTGGATCGCCTCCACGGTCCCGTCCACGAGTCGCGCGTACCGTGCCGCCCAGCGCAGCGCCTCGTAGGACGACGGCGAACCGTCCACGCCCACCACCACCCGGCGTTCCGCTTCCGAGGGTTCCATGGCCACCTCACCCAGCACTCGCACGCAGCGGTCGCTGCCTCTGCCGTCCACGCTGCCCGGGCCGGCGCCACTGTGCCAGCCGAGCCGACCCGGCGCCGGCGGGAGGGAACCGGCCGGGGGCGGGACGAGCCCGTCCCCCCGGGTGTTCCGGGTGCCCTCCGGCCTCACCGGCCGGCCGGGGCGGGGCGGCGCCCCGGACCCCTCAGCCCCACAATTCCCGGCTCTCGCAGAGGGTCGCGCCCATGTTGCGTTCCATCATCCGCAGCGCGGCGTCCGCGAGGTCGGCATGCATGTGGGCGACGGCGTCACGCGGCACGACGACCTCGAACTGGCGGATGTGGGCGTCGAGGGCCGAGTAGAGCACGCACTGCTCCGTCACCTGACCGCACAGGACCAGTCGGTCGATGCCCTGCTGTTGGAGCAGGAACGTCAGGGGCGTCTCGAAGAAGACCGAGTGCCGGGCCTTGACGACGAAGAGCGAGGAGTCGTCGGGCCGCAGCGGCTCGACGAGGCCGGCGTGCGGTCCGGCAAGAGCCTGGTCGAGCAGCTCGCCGTGGTGGGAGCGCCACTCGCCGAAGTTGTCGTTCACGTAGATCACGGGCACGTCCTTCTCCCGTGCCCGCTCCAGCAGCTTGGCGACCACCGGTACGACGGACTTCGCCGACGGAATCAGCAGGTCGGCGTCTTCGTGGTCGTAGGTGTTGATCATGTCGATCAGGATCAGCGCGGTCTTGCCCATGGGATCAAGACTGCCACCGTCCGCCGGCCGGGCGGTGCGGTCGGCGGCGTGGCGCGAGGGACGGTGACCGCGTGATGCGCTCTCCGCCCGCGTTCCGCGCGGTCCTCAGTGGGCGGCGGCCATCACGGTGGCGGAGTCCTCGCCCGTGATCTCCATGATGCGGCGCACGGGGACACCGGCGGCCAGCGCCCGCCCGAGCAGCGCGTCGCGGCCCTCCGCGCAGTCGCGGTAGGCCAGCAGCTCCTCCTCGACCCCGGCCGCGGACTCCGGGGCGCTGTGGTGGCGCAGGAGGACCAGTTCCTCTTCGCCGAGCGGCACCGGCAGCCTCTCCGCCTCCTCGGGGATGGCCGCCGTCTCCTCCGGCGGCAGGATTCGCAGCCTCGGGGACGTGGCGGTGACGCCCTGGGCGTCGAGCCATGCCCGTACGGCGGGAGTCTCCATGCACGAGAGCGGCCCGACGGCGGTCGGCGGCACACCGAGCGGGGTGGCGTCGTCGTCGAGCAGCAACAGGTAGGCGTCGTCGGTCATCTCGGCTCCTGCGAGGGGGGTGGTGTGGTCGAACGTCGATCCCTTACCCCCTCGCGGCCGGTTCATCGCCGGGTGACGACCGACCGGCGTCCGAACGGGTGCCGCCGCGACCTCGGCCGCTCTGGCCACTACGGCCCGGTCCGGGGCCGGCTGCGCCGGTGACTGTCCCGCCTGCCCGCGCCCGCCGGGAAGGACGGGCCGGTGACGGCAGGGGCCCGCCGGGTTCCTCCGACCGGTCCCCTCCCGGCCGGTTGCGCCGGTTGTGTGAGAATTCGGCGCAGAGCTCGATCGGCTCCTGGACGAGGTGCGCCGTACCCGGCCCACGACAAGACGGCGCGGGGGATCCGACATGTGATGGGTCGTACTCGTGGCGTCCGGCATGCTCGAAGCCGTCTGGGCCACCGCTCTCGGCGCGCCGGCGGGGCTCCGGCCACGCCGACCGCGCTGTTCGTTCTCGGCCTGCTGCTCAGCATGACGGGTGTGGCCTACGCGCTGCGGACGGTCCCCGTGGGGACCGGCTACGCGGTGTGGGTGGGCATCGTCGGGTGTGTGGCGGGCCTGAAGCTGGTCGGCTGAACCGGCATCCGTCGTCGGCCGTCCGGGTGGCCGGGTGGTCCGGGGAGCCTGTTGCGTCCGGTGCCCCCGCATCCGCCGCGGTACGGTGCCGGACCAGGCGTTCAGGGCTGAGCGGGTGCGGTCGGGGCGGGTGAGGTGACGAGGGCCGCGCGGGCGGCGTCGAGGTCGGGGAACTGGGGGAGCACGGCGTGGGCGCCGGTGACGTCCAGCAGGCGCAGCACGAAGGGGCCGGCGTCCACCAGCCCGGTCGCACGGGCGCGTGCGGTGCCCAGCAGGAGGTTGAGCAGGGCGGAGTCGCAGAAGGTGACGTCCTTGAGGTCGAAGACGACGGGACCGGGGAAGGACCGCAGCGCGGCGGCGGTCGTCTCCTCAACACCGTCGAGGGTTTGCATGTCGAAGTCGCCGTGCAGGGCGATCACCCAGATCGATCCGTCCGGCGCGGACCTGGAGACCCCCGCTTGCGCAGGCCCGTGGCAAGTTGTCATACGGCAATGATCCCGCTGTTCGGCTCGCGTGTACAACCACGGCCGGAAGTCGTCGGCGAGGTGCGGGGTCGGCCGGGGCGGTCACCGGTCGCGGTGCCCTGGGACTCGTGCATCCGGCCCTTGCCCCCTGCGGCTGCCGCCGGCGCGGAAAGGGTTCCACCGGTGCCGCGGACGTCGTGCACGCGCCACTGCGCCGGCCACCGGCGCAGTGGCGCGTGACGGCTGTTCAGCCGTCTGGGGCAGTGCGGTGGCCGGTGCGGCCGGTCGCCTCTGCAATGGAGACGTCCGTCTGTCGACGCCCGAAGGAGACGCTTGTGATCGTCAAGAAACTGCACGAGTCCGGGATCCGCGCCGAGCACGCCTACGCGGCGGGGTTCGCCTCGATCGGCCTGTCGGTCCTGTCGTGGTGTGTGTCGCTGAGCATGGAGAAGAAGGGCGAGGAGCGGGCAGACCGCTGGGGCATCTTCGTCGGGGAATGGGCACCGACGTTCTTCGCGATCGGCCTGGCCCTGTCCACCTACGAGAAGTAGCCCGCGGACGTCCGCCGCGTCCGGGTCCCGAGTGGGGGCGGTTCCGTGGCGTGGTCGGGCGAGGGCGGTGGCCCGGCGCGGCGCTCGGGCGGTGCGGGGCCGGCGCCTGCCGCCGCACCGGCCCGCAGGGGCCGGTCCTGGGGACCCGGGTGGCGATGTCCCGCACCGAGGCGCCGGCTCGACCTGTCCGCGGGCCCGGTTCTGTCACAGCTTCAGCGCGAACCAGGTCGTCTCCCCTCGTCCGTGGTCCGCATCCCCCAGCGGTCCGCGAGACCCCGGAACCAGGGACAGGCCGCGGCCGGACTCCTCGTCGTCGGCCCCGACACGGGGCTGAGGGATGGCTGCTGCGGTCGGGCACGGACCGCAGGTGCGCGCCGAAAGCCGGGAGATCCGCAGCCGCCCGAACCCCCGCCGCCGAAAGCGGAACCGTCCGCGGCCGCCCACGGACCGCAGGTGCGCGCCGAAAGCCGGGAGATCCGCAGCCGCGCACGGACGGGAGGGGGCGTGCCGGGGGGTGCCCGCCCGCAGCGGCCGGCGCGTCCACGCGGGGTGCGTTGCCGAGCCACCTCGT
>NZ_JBSFNN010000077.1:0-32831 GCF_053587115.1 Streptomyces sp. NPDC003697 | reverse complement strand
CGGTCGGCGGCTGTGCCGCCGACCGCACGGCTGTCCAGCCCGGAAGACCAGGAACCAGGGGGCGGCACCGAGAAATGAGCACGTCGATTCTCCTTCCCTTCATGCCGGTGTCCGGCGAACAATTGCTGCCGTTCGCGAACATCGTCCGCAAAGGAGACGCCGAGCGGTTGTGGACCGGTCAGTCGCTCCTGATCGAGCCGCATTCCGCGCTCGCCCACGCAGCCGGCGCCGGCGCCCGGATCCCCATGGGCACCAGCGTGACCCTCATGCCACTGCGCCACCCCTTCCAGACCGCTCTTCAGGCGCGCTCCCTCGCAGCCTTGACCGGACAGCCGTTCGTCGCGGGGCTCGGCACCGGGCCGGACCCGTTCGTCCGGTCACTGCGCGGGCAGGGCTACGACAGTCCGCTCACCGCAGTGCGCGAGTACGGCACGATCGTCCGCGATCTCCTGGCGGGACAGGTCGTCGACCTCGTCGGCGAGTACCACGCGATGGGTGGGGCTCTCGTGGCCATGGACACTCCGCGCGTCGAACTGGGCCTGGGGGTGCTCAGGCCCCGGATGGCCGAGTTGGCCGGAGAGCTGGCGGACGTCGCCATCACCTGGCTCGCTCCCCCCAGCTACCTGGCGGAGGTGATCGTCCCCGCGCTGGCCAGGGGAGCGGAGCGCGCGGATCGTCCCCGACCGCGCGTGGCCGCCGTCGTCCATGTCTCGCTCGACGCCCCGGGCCGCGACCACGAGCGGATCGCGCTCGCCGCCTCGCAGGCCCACCTCCAGGCCCCGCACTACGCCGACATGCTCCGCCGCGCCGGAATCGAGGTCGACCCGCAGGACCTGCCGAAGGCCGCGGCCCGGCTGCTCGACAGCGGCACGGTGGCGGTGGGCGGCGCGGACGACATCCTCCGGGCGGTCGCGGCCTATCAGGCGGCCGGGGCCGACGAGGTGGTGCTCAGCGCGATCGGCATCCAGACCATCGACGGAACACGTGCATCGCTGGACGCGCTCGGCACCATTACCGCGGCGCAGAGGAGCGTGCGATGACTCACGGCGGCCAGTCGACACTGCCCGACCTCAGCTTCCGGCGCCTGCTCCTGGTGGGGACGGGCGCGCTCGGGGTCTCCTCGCTCCCGGGCTGGCTGGGCTGGCTGCGCGAGAGCTACCCCCACATCGAGACGAGAGTTGCGCTCACCCGTCAGGCCACCACGTTCGTCGCGCCCGCCGCGCTCACCGCCATCGGGGGCAAGCCGCTGATCCACGACACATGGCCCACAGAACCGCAGGTGACCGCCCCTCATGTGAAGCTGGCCGACTGGTGCGAGGCGGTGGCCGTCTTCCCCGCCACCTTCCACTTCGTCAGCCGGCTGGCCCTCGGACTCGCCGACACGCCCGTGATGCTGGCGCTCCAGTGCACCACCGCGCCGATCGGACTGGCTCCGGCCCTCCCGCCGGGCGGATACGAGAGCCACGCCTTCCGCTCCCACTTGGCCGCACTGCGCGCCCGCCCCCATGTGGTGGTGGCGGAGCCCGAGCTGGGACGCAGTGTGACCACGGGACGCGTCGAGCGGTCCACCGCCGCCGCGCTGCCGACCCTCCTGGGCCTTATCGAGACGTGCCACAGGGAGCTTGCGGCCGGGCCGGGTGAAGGCGAGGAACGATGACCGGCGGAACCGTCGTGGCCGAGTACGGGAGCGCACTCGTACGCACCAAGGTGCTGGCCGATGCGCAAGGCAGCCGCTTCACCTGGATCCGTACTCCCGGGGCGGCTCGATCCGGACCGCAGCAGAAGCCTCCTCGCGCGCTGCTGACCGCCTTGACGGCGCTGGAACACCCCCCGGCCATCGATCGCGGCCCCGGAGTCCGGTGTGTCCTGCCGCGCACGTACGGCAGCGAAGGGGGACTGCACTACCCGCTGCCCGGACGCAGATCCCTGGCCGAGTCGCTGCTGTCCGGCGACCCCCCGAGTGCGCCGGACGACACGTCGAGCACGCACGACGTGCTGTACGGATTCGGCCGCACGCTCCGGGCGCTTCACATGGCACCTCTGCCGACGCAGAGCCAGGCCGACGCGGTCCCGGGCGCATGGCGCAGACTGCGCTCATGGGCGGACACGCCGGCAGCCGGCCGTGGCGCGCAACTCCACCGATTCCTGCGGGAGTGGCTCGGCACATCGCGCTGGCGCCGTGTCGAAGAGCTGCTGGACGAGCTGCCGGTGGCCGTGCCGCGCGCACTGGTCCACGGTGCTCCCGGTCTCGGACTGCTGGTGCCCGCCGAGGTTCGCGGCACCCACCATGGACTGATCACCGGTGAGGACGTCGGTGTCGCCCCCTGGCAGTGGGACGTCGGCTGGGTCCTTGCGGAGCTCCGGGAACTGCGCTTCTTCTCGGCCCGACTGCACCGCCCCGAGGCCGACTGGGAGCGGCTGGAAGAGTCCTTCCTCAGCGGGTACGGCCGGTCCTGCGACGGGCTGGTCCAGCGCTCCGCCGTGCTGCGCTCGCTGTTGCACCTCCACGACTTCTGCCTCTTCGTCACCTGGGACGAAGCGGAGATCCGTCGATATACGTCCCTGGTCGCGAACGCCATGGAAGCCGCGGATGCCATGGCAGCCGCGGACGTCATGGACGAACGGGAAGGCGTGCGATGAACCGTCTGCGCCATCCGGCAGCGCGCCGCGAGGACGTGGTGGACTACCTCTTCGAGCACCGCATCGCCGACCCGTATCGGTGGCTGGAACAGGCCGGCAGCGCCGAGTCCCTCGCGTGGCTGGCCGCGCAGGACGGGTTGCGCCATGCCGCCCTCGACGACCTGCCGGGGCGCGACTGGTTACGCGGCCGGATGGAAGCACTGCTGTCCCTCGGCGTGACCGGTCCTCCGGTGTGGCGGGGGGCGCGGCAGTTCTTCATGCGGCGCCGCCCGGGACAGGAGCACGCCGTCCTGCACACGGTGGACCCAGACGGCACCGAACGGGTCCTGCTCGACCCCATGGTCCTTGACCCCACCGGACGCACCACGCTGGACACCTGGCATCCCGACCGGGAAGGCCGTCGGCTCGTCTACCAAGTGTCGACCGGGGGAGACGACGGCAGCCTGCTGTATGTCCTGGACGTCGACTCAGGCGCCCTGATCGAGGGCCCCGTCTCCCGTTGCCGGCAATCCCCGATCGCCTGGCTACCCGGCGGCGAGTGCTTCTACTACGTACGACGCCTGCCCGCCCACGCGGTACCACCCGGTGAGGAGCGCTACCACCGGCGTGTCCACCTGCACCGCGTGGGCACGGACCCCGACACCGAGGATCGGCTCGTCTTCGGGTCCGACGGCGCGAAGACGGCTTCGTACACGGTCAGTGTCAGTGCGGACGGCGGCCGGCTCATCGTGACGCGCGCCGTCGGCGCGGTACGCCGCAACGACATATGGATCGCGGACATCACGAAGCACGGTCCCGAGGCGCCGGCGTTCGTACCGGTGCAGACAGGCATCGACGCTCACACGAATGCGGTCGTCGGCCGGAACGGAACCCTGTACCTGCACACCGACCATGACGCGCCCCGCGGACGGCTGGCGACCGTCGACCTCGAAGAACTGGAGACCCTGGGCGCGCCGCCCGACACGTGGAAGGAACTCCTCCCCGAGGACCCGCAGGCCCGGCTGGACCACTTCACTCTCCTGGACGGCCCGGGCCTGGACCGAGCGCTCCTCCTGGTCGTCCGGAGCCGCCACGCCGTCAGCGAGATCACGGTGCACGACCTGGAGACCGGGACACATCTCGAGACCATCCCGACGCCGGGCCTCGGGACGGTGGGGGAGATCCGGGGCAAGGGCCACGAGGCGTGGTTCACCTACACCGACCCGTTCACTCCCGTGACCGTCTTCCGCTGGGACGCCACGGACCGCACGACGACCGTATGGGCGACCCCGCCGGGACACCAGTTCGAAGCAACCGACCGGACCGTCGGCACGATGCGACAGATCACGTGCGCCTCAGCGGACGGCACACCTGTACGGATCACCGTCCTCGCACCGCACGGCGGGGACACGAACGGCGGGAGCCGGGAGCCGCGCCCGGCCATCCTCTACGGTTACGGCGGGTTCGGCCTGTCCTACACCCCTGTCTACAACCCTGAGGTCGTCGCCTGGGTCGAGGCCGGCGGTGTCTACGCGGTCGCTCACGTAAGAGGCGGTGGCGAGGAAGGGGCCGACTGGCACCGTTCGGGCACCCGGGACCGCAAGCGCAAGTCCATCGACGACTTCCACGCGGCCGCCGAGGCCCTCTGCCAACAGGGCTGGACCACCCCGTCTCAGCTGGTGATCAGCGGCGAGTCGAACGGCGGTCTGCTGGTCGGCGCCGCGCTGACCCAGCGCCCCGATCGGTACCGAGCGGTCGTGTGCGCGGCACCGGTCCTGGACATGGTGCGCTACGAACACCACGGTCTCGGCGCGTCTTGGACCACGGAATACGGCTCCGCGACAGTGCGCGAGGAATTGGGCTGGCTCCTCGGTTACTCCCCTTATCACCGGGTCAGCGAGGGAACCGACTACCCGGCGGTCCTCCTGACGGTCTCCGAGGGGGACGCCGTGGTGGATCCTCTGCACGCTCGAAAAATGTGCGCGGCTCTCCAGCATGCCGTCGGGCCCTCGCCGACCGGCGACGGAAGGGGACTGATCCTCCTGCGCGTAGAGCCCGGCGTCGGCCATGGGGCACGCGCCATGACTCGCATCGCCGAACTCTCGGTGGACCAGTTGTCCTTCGCGGCCTGGCAGGCGGGCCTGTCCCTTCCGGGCGGACCGACCCGGCAAGTGGCCGGTGACTGCGCCGGTAGTCCGTCACCAGATCGTGCAGGAACTCCGCTCGGAGCACCAGAGAGGGCGCGCGTGACCCGGTGACCGGCTGACCAGCCGAGGAACGGCGCCGATTGCAGCAAAGTCGGGAGTGCCCCTCGCCCTGACCACGGGCCAGACCCAGCTGGGTCCGGCCCGTGGCAGTCACCCGGGCAGCCGATGGCCCGGCGGTGGAAGGCATCGTGCGTGACGTGGACGCTGCCGGAGCCGATGTTGGCCACTCCCGTGCTTGATCCTGCTCTGCGGCCGAGGTGGGCCAGCGAGCCCAAGTGGGACGGGTCCAGGGCCCTGATCTCCGTGGATGCGGGCCGAGTGGTGCATGCTACGTTCGAGGCGCGGCACTGATGTGGCGGCCTCGTTTCCTCCTGACGCTACGGTGAGTTGGTCGTCTGGGAAGCGGGCAGGCTCGCCTTCGAGCGTTTGCAGAACCGACTGCAGCGGCGCGGCGCCGGGGCGGCCCGGGCGGCGGGCGAGTGGTCGGCTCACTTCGTCCAGCTGGCCCTACCCGCGGCGCAGGGCCGCGATCAAGTCCGTGTTCGCTGTCCGCCGGCTGTCCGTCCCAACCAGTGGAAGGGTCCCGGCCTCCTCGGGACCACCGCCCCGGGGAACACGTCCCCTGGCCTGAACCCGAGGAGGATGAGACCGCTGCCCTACGCAGCACACCCCGGCCAACTCAAGATCAATCTCACCGGCATTCACTGCACCTCAACTACTTACACACGCTCCTGGAAGACCTCGGGGTGAGTCCTGACCTTCTGCTGCCTCCGCCCGGGCGCCGGCGGCCCGCTCCCCCGCCACCGCCGGTCCACGTCGACACGGCACGCATCGCCGAATGGTTCGCCCACCTCTGCGGCCCGGACGACGAGGAGCTGCCCGCCCGCTTCGTCGTCGAAGACCGGCCGACGGACAACATGCGCTCCCACGGTCGTCTTTGCCCCTACGCCGTGATCGACCGCCAGGGCGGACGGTCCGTCGGCTGGTACTGGGACCGCCACTGGGCCGCGTTAACGACCCGCCGGCCGCATGCGCGACACCGACTGACCGCCCGCCCAAGGGCTCTGCAGGGCAGGCGCCGCCGCCTTCGGTGAGACTCACCATGCGGGCTGCGGCGTCCGCGCGCACTGGGAGCACAGGTCGCCCTCTACCTCCACCCAGCGGCCGCACAGACCGTTGTTGCCCTCGCACTCGTAGCGGCGCCGTCTCACCGGGTCCGCACCGTCGGTGTACTGCTGCGGCATCGGCGTTGGATCGTTCTCCCAGGTGCGGCGCGGGCCAGGCACGGGAGAGGTCAGGGCATCCTGCAGCCGCTTCGCCAAGACGGCGCTGACGTCCTTGCGCAGGGGGGTGGGAAGCGGCCGGGTCAGCAGCTCCCACAGGACCTCATCCTGCCAACCGAGCCGGAAAAGTTCGTCGACGATCAGGCCCTGATCCTGCAACGGCTTGCCAGTGAGCATCAGCTTCGGGTGCTTGAGGCCGAGCTGCTGCAGGAACCGCACCCCTTCGGTCACCGAAAAAGGTCGAGTGACCTCGTTTCAGAGGTGGTCGCGGCCCTGGACATCTCCGATGTGTGGGCGCGCAAGCTCCTCAACGGGCAGAAGATGCCCAACGTCCCACTGCTGCACGGGCTCGCGGAGTTCTTCAAGGTCGAAGGCGGAGAAGCCTTCTTCACCGCCACGCCGGCCGGCTCCCTCAACCGGGTACTGCAGAGCAGACTCGAGAAGTACGAGAACCCCGCCACCGACCCGGTCCAAGCCCTCATGCAGCGGTACGGAGTCGTGGCGGCAGACATGCGGCACCACGGCACCCTGACACCCGAACAGCTCGAAACGCTCCTCGCTGGCGTCATCAAGTCCGTCATGCCGACCGAGGGAGGCACGCCCCAATGAGTACCCGCGCAATGAAGGGGCTGCTCTCGGCCTTGGGCAAGGAAGCGGGGAAGGCAATCCAGCGGCCAGCTGAACCCAGGGCTGTCATGGAGGAGTTCTGCAAGGCGATGACCGCACGGACCGGCCGCCCGATCCAACTCGTCTTCCGCGCGTTCCCGGTGGACATCGCCGTGTCCGGCGTGCGCCTGGACCTCGGCCAGAGCTCCGTCATCGTCGTCGAGGGGAACATGGCGCCCGAGGCGCAACTGGTCATCCTCGGTCACGAGTTATGGCACGAGGAGAACGGCGACTGCGGCCACCACGTCGCCGGCGTATCGGCCGCATCCCGCGCACCCGTCGACCAGACGCCCGATGCCGTGCAGCGAGCCGTCGAGCAGATCCTCAGCGAAGGGGAGGTACCACGCGACGCCCTCCTGGCCGTCGCAGCTCGAGCCGAGTCCGTCGACACCCATGAGGTCGACGCCGAGACGTTCGGCCTTCTGTTCGGCCGCGAGGTCCGTACCTGGATGATCGGGCGCTATGCGCAGAGCCCGCCCAGCGCAGCCACCGTTGAGGGCCGCCTGAACCTGTCTCTCCTCGCCCGCGGTGGACGCATCCTGTGAGCCCTCACTTCCACATCCCCTACATCCTGCCGACCGCGCTCCTGGCGGTCGCCCTGGTCGTCAAGTTCCCCACCCTGGTGAGGGCCTGGCGCGACCCGGACGTACGAGCGACGACGATCCTCCTGGCGTGCGCCACGGCCGTGCTCGTCGTCATCACACCGGTCAACATCGACCGGCTCAATGTCTGGACCGGCGCCCCGAACATCGCCGCACCGTGGGCGTACTCGTTCCTCACCGCCTTCTGCGCCACCGGACTGACGATGATCATGCGCTGGAGGGAGCCCCCCTCGGAGCGGCGCCGCCGCCGCATGATCGCCATCTACTGGATCTACGCCGGCATCATCGTGGCCCTCTGGGTGACGTTCCTCCTGGCCGACGTCCCCGAACCGCGGATCTACGACCTGGACACCTACTACGCCAGCACGCTGTGGATGCGGGAACACACCCTGCTCTACCTGCTCGCACACATGGTGTCGTCTCTGATCGCCGCCTTCATGCTGTGGAAGTGGTTCCCCGAGGTCACCCACCGGTGGCTCAAGACGGGTGTCGTCTTCCTGCAGGTCGGCTACGCCTCCGGTCTCGTCTTCGACACCACGAAACTGATCGCCGTCGCCGCCCGCTGGACCGGCCACAATCTCGACTGGCTGAGCACCAGGGCCGCCCCGCCCTTCGCCCTCCTCGAGGCTGTCCTCGTGGCGCTGGGCTTCCTCGCCCCACAGGCCGGGCCCTTCCTCCAGAAGTGGAGCGGTGACCACGCCGAGTACGTGCGTCTGGGGTCTCTGTGGCGCATCGTCCGCGTCGTCAGGCCGGCCGCGGCCACCGCGCGCATCGGATTCCTGGCACCCGCGGACCTGCGCCTGCTGCAGCGCGAACAGCGGATCCACGATGCGCTGCGACTCCTCGCCCCCTTCTTCAACCCTGCGGGGCACAAGGCGGCGTTTACGGCCGCCCGTGCCGGCCACGACGACGAGGCCGCGCGCGGTATCGCAGGTGCCATCGCTCTGCAGGACGCCGGCCAGGCCTACCGCGACAAGGCCCCGCACCACACCAGCGACCAGCCGCCGCAGATCGGGCCCGATGTGACGGACCACCTCAACGCCATCGCCCGAGCCCTGTACCGCCCCCGCACCCTTGACCGCATCCGTGGCCAGATGAACCGCACAGAGAGCGTGACCGCACATGCCTGACATAGCCACCCGACAGCGGCCCACCGCTCTCGTCATCGGCGCCAGCGCCGCCGGCCTCTTCGCGGCGGCCGCCCTCACCCAGTTCGCCGACGTCACCATCATCGAACGCGACACCCTTCCCGCCGGCCCGGAGCCCCGCCGCGGCGTCCCCCAGGCCCGGCACGCCCACATGGTCTGGAGCGGCGGCGTACGTGCCTTCAAC
Source organism: Streptomyces sp. NPDC003697 (assembly GCF_053587115.1). Classification (NCBI taxonomy): domain Bacteria; kingdom Bacillati; phylum Actinomycetota; class Actinomycetes; order Kitasatosporales; family Streptomycetaceae; genus Streptomyces; species Streptomyces sp. NPDC003697. The sequence goes on along the minus strand of NZ_JBSFNN010000077.1, from coordinate 24,122 downwards.
GACCTGGTGCCCGGCGTCGTCGACGACGTCGTCGCCCGCGGCGGCCGCCTTGCGCACATCATGGCCGACATGGTCTCCCGCGCCCCCAACGAGGTGTGGTTCCGCCGGTTCACGTTCACGCATCACCGCAACCTTGTCGCCTCCCGCGACCTCCTCGACGCCGTCCTACGCGAGCACGTGCTCGCCGACGAGCGGATCACCCTGCGCCAGGACACCACCGCCTTGCACCTGGAGGGCGACGCCGGCCGCGTCACCGGCGTCCACGTCCGCACCGGCGACGAGGAACTGGAGCTTGCCGCCGACCTGGTCGTCGACGCCTCCGGCCGCGGCTCCCGCGCCCACCAGTGGCTCGAGGACCTCGGCCTGCCCCGCGTCACCGAGCGGGAGGTCGACGCCGGCGTCGCCTACGCCACCCGCCTCTACCGGGCCCCCGGCACCACCGCCGGCAGCGACTTCCCGCTCATCAACGTCCAGGCCAACCCCGCGCACGCGCCCGGCCAGGGCGGTATCATCCTGCCCATCGAGGGCGGCCGCTGGATCGTCACCCTCTCCGGCACTCGCGGCGGCGAACCCACCGCCGACCCGGACGCCTTCCTCGACTTCGCTCTCGGTCTGGGCGACCCCATCATCGGGGAGCTGCTCAAGAACGCCGACCCCTTGGGCGACGTCACCACCACCCGCAGCACCGCCAACCAACGCCGCTACTACGAAAAGCTCACCCGCTGGCCCGATGGCTTCACCGTCCTCGGCGACGCCATCGCCGGGTACAACCCCGTCTACGGGCACGGCCTCACCGTCGCCGCCCAAGGCGCCCTCGCCGTCCGCGACGTCCTACGCTCCACCCCGCTCACGGCGCCCGGCACGGCCCGACGCCTCCAACGCGCCGCGGCCCGCCCCGTCTCCGCCGCCTGGGACCTGGCCGTCGGCCAAGACGCCTTCTACCCGGGCGCCACCGACACGCCGCCCACCGCCGTGGAGCGCTACCTCGCCCGGTTCGTCGACCGGGCCGTGGCCACCGGCGCTCGCCACCCTCGCGCCCTGGGAGCCCTGCTGGACGTGATGAGCATGGAGAAGCCGGCCACCCGCCTGTTCTCCCCGGACATGCTCATCCCCATGGCCTTTGGACCGAAGCGCCCGTTCCTGCCCGCACCGCCCCTGAGGGACGACGAGCGCGCGGCCGCCACCTCCTGACCGCAAGATCGTCCTCGCCCAATGGGCAACCCTAGGGCCCTGTACGAGTACGAGTCACGTACGGGGCCCTACCACCTGCGCTACCAGATGCCGCGGCACCGTGCGGCGACTGATCGAGACGCCGTCGGCCTGGAGCTCGAAGGCGATTCGAGACGCCGACCAATCCCGGCACGGCGGAGAGTATCGATCCGGGCGACGATGTCAGCATCGGTGGCGGTCGGCTGGCGTCGGGGTGAAGAACAATCCAGCAACCCGGACACCCGCGCGCACGGCCCGGGCGTGGAGTTCACCGGAGCACGTCGAGATCGAGCTGTAGGCCAGCTCCCGCGGAAACGCCTCGTCCCCGGCATAGCAGCTGCCGGGGACGGGGCAATTGGACATCCTACGAGGGCAGATCCACCCTCACCGTTGGCGCAGGTTCTGCAGCAGCTTCAGTTCCCACTCGCTGTCCGGCTTGCCACTGCCCTGCCGGTCATCGTTGCTGATGGTCTCATCACCAACAACGATTTGCAGGCGCTACGAGCTCGTAACAGGATCTTGCCGACTTGCCCTGGTCGGGCGTGACCGATGTGATGAACCGGCTGTTCGTGTCGTGTGACGACTCGGCCGTGGATCGTGGACGACGACTTGTGGGCCCGGATTGAACCGCTGCTCCCACCCTGCAAGTACTCAACGTTCGTCCAGAACAACAGGTCGTCCGCCATCGACTACTCGGCATCGAGACGGGCGGCAAGGTCAAGGCCCATTCCACAGTCTACGGCGACTACGGCATCATGAAGGAAAACGTGTACGGCTACAGCTACACGCATTACAGCAACTGCGCGACCAGCGCCAAGACGTACGCGACCGTCTGGGCCCCGTACAGGGAGGGCTGGGCCATCCACTAGTAGGCACCTCGTGCCCAAGCGCCCCGGCCACCTCGGCCGGGGCGCACTCGCCCTTCTCCCAGGGAGAATTCCGCATGCGTCGCACCATGCCCATCCTGCTGCTCGTCCTGGTGGTGTCCGCGTGCACCTCACACAACGACGAGGGCAAAGCCCGCCCGACCTCTTCCTCGTCCACTTCTACGGACACCCCCGCGCCCCATCCGAGCCCCGGCGACCCGCTCGCCCTACCTTCTCAGCCTGACTTCCTCCTGCCCGTAACCCAAGGCAACAGCGACAAGAGCCTGCCTGCCTTCACACCGGCCGGCAACGTCTACACCATTCACGGACGATGCACCGGCAAGGGCAGCGTGACTATCCAGTACGGGTCGAAGGACGACGACCAGAGCAAGATCACATGCGGTACCCCAATAACCGTCGGCCGTGTCTACATCGACCCTGGCACTCCGCAGCACCTGTCCGTAAAACTCCACGGCTCAGGTATCTCCTGGACCGTGGCCGTGCTCGACGGCACACACGCCATGTAACAACCGGCCAGAAAGTTGTCCGTCCGCACGACACCATCACCGTGCGGATCCGGACGCAGGACCGGGCCGGACATGGCGGAGGCGGTCGCTCCGCGGTCACCGACTTCGCCGCGCAGTTTCCCACCAAGGACTATATAAGGACATAGCCGACACCCCGTGCCAGCTGGAGGCAGTGGGAGTAGGCCAGTCCCTCGATGCGCACCCCGGTGCGCCCGACCATCGCGTAGTGCGCACCAGGTGCGCCTCGGAGTGACTGCACCCGGCGCCACAGCTCGGCACTCTCGCACGCGCCCGCTGCGCCGCACCTGATCTCCCGCACCGCACCGGTGCGCCGACCGACCCCTTGACCACACGTGCGGGCGGGCGCGCGGGACCCCTTGTCCAGGTCTGCTACCGAGGACTTCCAGATTGGCATTGGACGTCCGGCACGCCAGTCGGGTGAGGTGCCCGGCATGAGGGAGGGGCGGACATGGGCTGCCGTTGTCGTGACGTTCATGAAGGACGTCTCACGGACCGCATCTCATGTACGTCACGTCAATGAGATGCGGTCCGTGCGACGGGTCAGGTTGCGCGGCGGAGGGGGACGACGACGCTCTCGCCCAGTCGCTTGGGGTCGAGCCGGTAGTACCTGATGTGCCCGATCCGCTCGGTCTCTTCCAGCCAGCCGGCCTCGATGACCTGCTTGCGGGTGCGCGAGAAGACTGGTGCTGCCATGCCGACCAGCTTGGCCAGCTTGGCAGCCGTCTCCAGGACCGCTCCGGACCGGTCAGTCGGGTGCAGGGCGTAGAGCATGACGACGAGGCGCTGGTTGGCGGTCATGCCGGCCGTGGCCTCGAGCAGTTCGAGGTTGGTCTGCTTGTCGTCCTTCACTGGGCCTCCCACCGTGCGGTCGTGGCATCGAAGCCGGGGATGTCCGGCGGGTTACACGTCTTTACGGCTTCTCGCTGCTCAAGCCCTGTGCCATGGAATGCGATGTAGGGACTGATTCGGTAGAAGTTGTAGTTGCCGATACGGCCACGCACGATCAGGATGCGGTGCTTGGCCAGCTTCCTGTTGATCTTACCGACGGCATCTGTGGACATCCCCACCTGCTTGGCGATGTCCGCACCGGTCGCCCGCAGTGGTTCCATGCCTTCAGGGGAGACACCGATCCACCACAGGACGAGGAACTTCTGGCTGGGCGTGAACGCCTTCGACTCGGTGATCGCTGCCACGCGTGCCTTGTCGACCTGCGTATGCCTCCCTGAGAAGGCATACGGCGCGTAAGGGATCGACTCGCCTGTCTCGGCGTCGACCAGCCTGCGTACTGCTCCCAACAGACCCCCCGTGCGGCGAGCTCATGGACGGTTCAGGATGACGGCCGTGAGGCCGACCAGATGAACTTAACGTACATGAGCAGAAAGGCAATCAACCACGCCTGAAGTCCGGGTTTCCTGCCGGACGGTCACCACGTTCCTCCACCCGCTCCAGTCGTCACAAGGGCTCGAGACATTAACGTCACGTCAATCTGCACGGGTTGTGAGAACTGGGTGCTCAGATCCTGCAACCGCGGTACCGGTCCCTACAGACGCTGTCACGGTCCTGTGAGTCGCCCTCACGGGTTGCCAGGACTGGGTGACACGACTGAGAGATCTGTGCACTCGGCTCCACCGATCGCCCATGCCGGTTCGGGGATCTGCCTGCCAGTCACCCTGATCGTGGTGAGCAGTGTTGTTTACGCAGGTCAGGGGCTTAACCGGGGGTGCGCTCTCTCCCCTTACACCTGAGGCCCGGATACCAACGGGAACAAGCCTCAAGCGTGTGCTTCGCCCCACCGCAGTACGTGTTCCCTACGAGGAACAGTTCCTCGGGCGCTGGCTCCTCAGTCTCACCAAGCCCCTTCTCAGCCCTCTGGACGAAGGCGCCTCACAGAAGGGACGGACACCGAGGGCTGGCACCACTGCCTTGTTCCGGCTCCGGGGCATCAAGCACTGACCACCCCCATTCGACCCGCACCACCGAAAGTCAGCCACGACGATGCCAGCCGTTCACCTAGCAGGCGCGCGTGTGCCTCGAACAACCCCTTCCCGGTCCCAGCCACGTCTTCCTTGCATGCCCACACACGGAGGGCCTGCAGTCGCCGACGGCGGGTGGGGATTTCGTCGGGGCACCGCAAGCCCGCAAGGGCTGAGGAGCTACCGACCCAGCGCGTCCATGCCCGGAGAGCGCAAACAAGTTGCGCGCAGCTGATCACCCGTGTCGAAGCTGCTGAAAAGGCGGATCGGGAAGGGGCTGTCCAAGGCGGAGTGCATCGAAGAAGGTTGTGCGGCTGCGCGGCGGCTGGGCGTCGGAGATGCGCCGCCTGGACCTCCGCGGTCCGGGTGGTCGGCGCTCACTCGTCCTGCGTTCCTTCGTCAAGCACTTCTTCGTTCGGCACGCGGAGGGCCTGCTGACCCGTGAGGCGACCGTCTTGCGCCTGCTCGGTGAGACAGACGTGCCCACGGCCACGCTCGCGGTGGTGGAGGCGACGGCGCAGTACTGCCGCCACCTCTCCTTGTTCGTGTCCCTGTTGCCGGGGACCGTGCGCCTGGGCGACAGGGGGGTGCTGATGACCGCGCTGAACAGCTGGCCTGGCAGCTGGTGCGGATCTTTTCGGCCGCTGTGCCTGAGCTGTTTTCCCTGGGAGCGTGGTCTCCCCGTCACCGGATACCTCACCTTGAGGGCCATGTCGCCCCGCTCGTCGACGGCTCGACTGCGTCAGCAGTCGGGGCAGGGTGCCGTCCTCGCCGGGGACCCGCTTGAGCTCCTTGTCGGTCTCGCCAGCGACCTACTTCCGTGGGGGACGCGGGAGCCGGCGTCGTATCGATGGGCTTCGGTCATGAGCAAGGTGGATCGTATGGCTCTCCGGGGACGTACATGTCCCACTGGTCCTTGGTGATGACGTCACCGACGCTCTTGCAGAGGATGTAGGTGAGGTCTGAGGGGTTTGTGGACCAGACGTTCACGGTGGTGCCGCCGGCGGCGAGCAGGGGCTTGCCCTGGGTGCTGTACGACAGGCCCCCGAATCCACCGAGGCTGCCCAGGCCGTAGGCGAAGGAAGCTTCGGAGAGCGGGGTCCGCCAGTTGCTCAGGTTCCATAATTCGATGTGGTTGTCGAAGTTTCCGTGAGGGCCGTTCAGTTCGCCGGAGCTGCTCCAGGTAAGGGTTCGGCCGTCGGGGCTGAAGGTGATGCTGCTGCCCGAACCGACCGTGCGCATCATGATCGGGTCGGCGGCGTTGATTCGACCGTCCTCGATCGGCCACAGGCGCGTCGTGTCCTGGGTGTCGGTGACAGCAAGCAGTTTGCCGTCGGGGCGGAAGGCCGACTGGGAGACCGTTGAGCCGGGCGTGAGCCAACGGGTCGGTTGAGGCGCTGGATGGTGTGGGTTTGTCACGGTCCAGGAGAACAGTTTGTCGCTGGAGTTGGCGACTAGGAGTCGGCCCTTGGGCGCGAAGGTGAGGTAGTAGAAGCCGCCTTTCATGGACGCGGTCTGCCGGGGGTGCGAGACGTTGGTGACGTCGAAGATCCTGACTGAGGGCGGTCTGGTCACGGCATCGTTGTTGTCGTTGTTGTCGGCGACGGCCAGCAGATTTCCGTCCGCGCTGAAGGAGAGGTCTTCGACGCCGTTGGCGATGTCGGTGATGGTGCTGAGGATCGGTGCACCGGGCCGGGTGGTGTCCCGCAGTCGGACTACATGCCTGCTGTTGCTCAATTCGCTGAGTGCGACGATCCGCCCGTTCGGGCTGAAGGTGGCGCCCTCCGCGCCGATGTCACCGCTGCCCGGTAGCCGAGCGAGGCTCTTGTGCAGCGTGGCCGCACCGGTCAAGTCCCACAGAGCGCCGCGATCGGCTCCGTGGATGACGAGCAGCCGCCGGGCGCCGCCACTGAACCGCGTGGTCGTCTGAAAGCCCGACGGAGTTGCCCCGAAGCTGGCGGCGGCGGTGGGCTGGGCGGGGTTCTCCACGTACCACAGCAGGACTCCTCGCTTTGTGGCTCGGAGCAATTGGTGGCCGTGCGGCGTGAAGAGGGCCGGGCCGGCCATCCCGTCGGCGTCCTGAGCGCCCTGCAGGTCGCTGCTCTTGTGCGGTCGGGAGGGTGGGTCGACGTCCCAGAGGACGGTGTCAGCGTCACAGGCGCCGGCGAGGCTCTTGCCGTCCGGGCTGAACGCCACCGAAGCCAGGTCCGTCTGGCAGACGGTCGCCCATTTGTCTGTGACCGTACCAAGGAGTGAGGTCTGTCCCTTGTCCTGCACCCGCCACAGCCGGACCTGGGTGTCCTTCCCGTCCCCCGGCCCTGCCAGAAGCCGTCCGTCTGGGCTGAACGCCACCCGGTGCAGGGGTGTGCCTTGGAGGCTGTAGGTGTTGGAGCCCGTTCTGAGTCCGGGCATGGTTGCCAGCGCGGAGGTGCGGCCGTGGGGGGACGCGTCCCATAGTCGTACCGTGCCGTCTTTGCCTGCGCTGCCCAACAGTGACCTGGAGGGTGCAAAGGCGAGCGAGTCGACATCCCCGGTGTGACCGTGCAGTGTCCGCAGTCGGCGGGGAGTGGTGCGGTGGGAGACGTCCCACAATTCGATGCTGCCGTCGACGTGGCCGAGAGCGAGCATGTGGCCGTCGTGGCTGATGGCCAGCGACAGCGTTTTGACCTTCTGTGGGGGGACAGCGACGGGGTGCGGTCTGTCCGGTTCGGTGATGTCCCACAGTCCCACGGAACCGCTCGCTGTATCCGTCGCGTGCACGGCCGTCAGCAATCGGCCGTCAGGGCTCATCGCCACGGCCCCAGTGTTCATCTCTCCTAGGTCCCCGAGGCGGCCTCGGCCGTGGGTGACGTCCCACAGGCTGACGCCGGAACCGGTGGAGATGGCCATGGTGGCACCGTCGGCATCGAGGGAGATGTCCCCGGCGGGGGCATCCTGCTGCAGGACGCCTGGCAGGTCCATGCTGGCGATCATGGATGCCGTACCGGCGTCCGGATTCAGCCGGTTCGCGACCATGCTGAGCTGCTTGGCCAGTCCGGGACGGCCCCTCTGTAACGCTTCCGCCTCCTCCGTGACCAGCCGTGAGACCGCAGTGCGGCGTTGCTTGGCTTCCCGCTGCCCGGACATCCAGGCCAGTACTCCGCCGGTCATGGCGAAGAGGGTGAGCACGCACAGACAGGCGATGACGGTCGTGCGGATGCGGGTGGCCCGGCGTTCGTAGTGCCACGACTGGTCCAGAAACGCCGCAAGCCGAGGTTCTAGGTCACCGGCGTACCCTTCGTGGCCCGAGTCGGTCAGGCCCGCGACCTCGAGGCGTTGTCTGGTGGCGGCCAGCCGGGGACCGCGATACAGCAGCGAGGGGTGCCTGTCCGCTTGCCACCAGGCGTCTGCGTCGACGGCCACCTGCTGACGGATGCGTAGCCAGTCACGGTCGGCGTCGATCCATTGCCGCAGTAGTGGCCAGGCATGGAGCAGGGCGTTGTGGCTGATGCGGACCGTCCGCTCGTCGAGGACCAGCAGTCGGGCCGCGGCCAGCTGGTTCAGGGCACGCTCGGCGGCCCGGGGATCTGGCAGGCCGTCCAGGAGCGCGGTGCGATCGACCGGACGGGTGGTGTCGACCGCCTCGTCGTCGATGCGGACCAGCCGTGGCAGCATGCGGCGCACAGCGGCCCGGCCGGCGTCGTCCAGGTGCGCGTAGGTTTCGTCGGCGGTCTGCCTGATGGCGTCGTCGATGCCGCCGCTCTGGCGGTAACCGGCGATGGTCAGCCGTCGGCCGCTGCGGTACCGCCAGGTCGCCCAGAGCGCGTGTGAGAGCAGCGGCAGAGTGCCCGTCTGGGACTGGGCCAGCCGGGCGGCCCCCAGTTCGTGGATGAGCAGGTCGGCGAGGCCCTCGTCGAGTTCCAGACCGACTGCCTGCGCCGGGCGTTCGATCGCGGCCCGGAGTTCCTCGTGCCGCATCGGTCCGACGAGTACTTGGTTGTCGCGGAGTATCGAGGCCAGCGCGGGCATCGCCTGGGCGTGGCCGTAGAAGTCGGCGCGCAGGGCGGTAACTACGAGCGTCCCGGCGTCGGCCAGGCAGGTCAGCGCGGTGGCGAAGGCGGTTCGTTCGGACTGGCTGCGACACGCGGTGAACAGTTCCTCCAGCTGGTCTACCAGCAGCACCAGTCGCCGTCGGGGATCCGGGACCAGATCGCGGGCCCAGTTGGCGGCAGTGCGCGGATCCTCGGACAGTAGGGCCGCTTCCCCCGCGCCGTCGGGGCGTAGCGCGGCGGCCAGTGCGCGGGTGGGGTGTTCGCCGGGGGTTAGGACGACGCAGGGCCAGGCGGCCGAGCCGGGCAGCAGCGGGGTGCCGGCGCGCAGGGTGGCGAGGAGACCGGCGTGCAGCAGGGAGGTTTTGCCGGCGCCGGACGGTCCGACGACAGCGAGCGGCTGTCCTCCCTCGACGGCTCGGGCGCAGCCCTTCAGTAGCTCCTCGATCAGTTCGTTGCGGCCGTGGAAGTATCCGGCCTCGTCCGCGGTGAAGGGTTCGAGGCCTGGGTAGGGACAGGGGCCCGGTACAGGGTCTTGGGCGGCTGTGCTGTCCTGCTCGCCGATCGTCGGTGCGGCCGCGTTGACGACGATGACGAGCCCGCCGGAGCGGTCGCCGGCCTGTCGGCGTGGCAGCGGTCCGCCCCGTGCCCGCAGCACGCGGAAGAGATGGTCGTAGACGTCGTCCAGGGTGAGCAGTCGCGGGGCGCGCGGATCGCCCTCCCGCAGCAGTCGGATCAACTCACCGGTGAAGGTGGTGTGTTCCGCGTCGTCCGGGGCCAGGGCCAGCTGCTCGGCGGAGCCCATGAGGTATATGCCGTGCCCGGCGGGCAGGTTGAAGGGCGTGGGCTGGGAAGCGTCGGCGCCGAGTCGGGCCCGGCCGGAGAAGCAGCAGTCCAGTACGACGATCACGGACCCGGCGTTGCACATTGTTACCGCTTCGCGCAGGGCCGAGAAGGGAAGCGCCTGGTGGGCAGCCAGCCCTGGGGTCAGCCGGTCGGTGGCGCAGGCGGCGAGGTACAGCTCGTCACCGGGGCCGATGAGCCCGTGCCCGGCGTAGTACACGAGGAGGGTGCTGTCCGCTTGGTGTGCTGCGTCGGTGATCGCCAGGGCCATCGTGCGGGCGTCGGCCGGGTCGATGAGGGTGTGCAGTCGGTCGGGGTCCACTCCGCAGCGTTCGGTGAGAGTGGCGGCCAAGGATTCGACACTGCGGGACACTGCCGGTACCGAGGTCAGCGTTGGGCCGTTGTGGGTGCTGGTGCCGATGAGGAGTAACCGGGCTCCGGCGAACGCCAGCGCACTGATGGGCACGGAGGCGGCCGGTTCGTCCGGTGAGTCGGCGGGCTGGGTCATGACCCGCTGCCGTCGGGTGCCTGACCGCCGTCGAGGATGCGAGATGTGTTGGCGACGAAGGTCCTCAACTCCTGGGCGGTCATCGGCGCGACAAGCTTGGTGGAGATCTCCACTGAGGCGCCGTCGGGCCGGGTGGCTTTGACTGTGACGGAACCGCGTCGGCTGCGGATCCAGGACACCAGGGCTGTGGTGAGTCCGGTGGCTGCGCCGCCGGAGCCGAGCGCGACGAGGAGTCCGTCCAATGCCGGTCCAAGGGTGCCGGGCACCGGTGGTCTCTCCTGAGGGGCGACTCTGCCCCGCAGTCCGTCATCATCCGTGAGCCATGCGAGTAAGGAGCGCGTCTCGTCGGCGGCGCCGGTGACGTCGCCGACGCCCTCCGCAATCCGGACTTCTATGTGCAGGTCCACAGTTTCTCCGCTCCCGCATCCGTCCCACCGGTAGCCGGACATCATGCTAAGACAGCGGGATCATGCCCTGCCGGGGTTTCGGTCCGTTCGTCGTCGTCCAGATCAGCGGCCCAGAGTTGAGGGGAAAGCCGCCAGGTTCGGGATGGCTCTGGGGGCGGTCTACCCCGTGCGCCCTCCGGTCAGCCGACTCGACGTGTTCCTGGACATTTCAGGGAGTGGGGCCAGCCGGGATTCCAGGTCTCCTCATGTCCGTGCTCGGGTCTATCTCCGCGGGTGTGGTGCTTCGGAAGGCTGTCACCCGGTCTCCCCCGATCCTGCTCCGGTTCCGCTCCTGCACGCTGTGAGTCGTTGCCGTCCGAACGCCGCCTCACGAACGCCTTGGTGGAGGGCACGTCAGGGAGGAAGCTCGACAGACGACAGCCAGCGAGCTACGGGATGCCTGACCACCTCATCAGCGTCTTTCGTGCTGATAGACCGTCTCACGGTTGGTAGATCCTGAGCAGTCAACAGGCTGCAGCAGTCCCGCGCCGTGGCTCGGCGATCAGCCCGGCCACCGACAGGCGCCCCGAGCGGCGGCCGCTGACGGTCACGACCGGGGTGTGACCGCGCCGGCCCCAGGTTCGTCCTTTGAGGCCGAGCCGCTGCATCAGCCTCGCTGCACCCGAGACGCTGTAGGAGACGTGGAACTTCCCGCCGATCAGCGTGGCCATCCTCGCCGCAGTCCACACCTGATCCTCCACCCATCCATGCGCGGCCGGCCCCTGCTCGATATACCCGGCGCGCTTCTCCAAGCAGCACGGTGACGGACGGCATCGCGACCGGCCCGGGCCACGGGAGGCCAGAGCCTCACAACCGCCGTCCCGCCACAGCTTGTGGGAGCAACGAAGAGAGCCAGCTCGCGCAGCGGGCCCTCTTCGGGGGTGTTCGTGTCATCCGGTCTGAGTAGCGGCGGCTTGCTCCGCGAATGAGCGAGCGAGCTTCTCGAGCCGTGCTGGGTCTCTTTCCAGTGCTCTCCTGCTCAGATACTGGAGGAGGGTGAAGAAGGTGTCGTCTGCTTCGATCCTCCTGTCAAGAAGCATCGCAAGGCTGCCGGGCTCGTCGTACGGGACTTTACGCACTTGAGGCCCCGCTCCAGTGTGCTCATCCGTGTCTCGCGGGGATGAGCCCGTCCGCGGTTCGGGTACCGCTTGCTGAGGTGCTCGTTCTGCAGCTGTCGGTTCTGGCGGTGGGGTCGGCTCGCCGCCTTCTATTACGCCGTAATAGCTGTCAGGCTTCCCAGTCTCCCGGGTGTCCGGTTCGTTGGTCGTCTCCGTCTTCTTACGGCGGCGTTCTGACTTCTCCGCTTCCTTGCGGGCGCGCTCCTCCTTGAGTTGCTTGAGCGCCGCTTCTTGCTGTTCGGCCGGCTTGTTGCCGACTGCACGCAACAGGTCGATGGGCTCTTCGCCGATGCGGGCCTGGAGGTCGGATGTGAGGTTGAGTAGTGCCAGCCTTTGTGAGACCCAGCCTTGTGAGCGGTGGAGTCGCTTGGCCAGTGCGGTCTGACTGCCGTGGATGGTCAGCAGCCTTTGCAGGGCTCGGGCTTCGTCGAGCTCTTCAAGGTCTTGCCGGTGGATGTTGGCGACCAGGGCTGATTCGAGGAGTTCCTCGGAGTTGGTGCCTTGGTCGTCGCTGACCATGACCTTGATGGTGGGGAGCTGTGCTTCACGGGCAGCGGCGAGGCGGCTGCTGCCGTCGATGACTACATGGGTGGTGTCGGGTTCGAGGTCAGCTTCGCGTTCGGGGTTGGCCTTGATGTAGGCGTCGCGGTTCATGACCGTGATCGCCTGCTTCTGGCCGTGGGTTTTCAGGCTGCCTGCGAGGTCAGTGAGGTCACCAAGGCTCGAGCGGGGGTTGTCGGGGTTGAGGCTGATGCGCTGCGGGGGGAGTTCGGTGGGTGGTGCGATGCCGTCGGTGGGGACTCCGGTGGCAGCGGCGACAGCCTGGCGACGCGCGCTGACGTGGCGTACTCCCCCGCCGAAGCGGCCTGCGCCCAGCTGGTCGGCCTTGCTCATGCGATCTCCCGGGCCAGTGCGCGCATTCCGATGGCCTGCTGTGATTTGGGGGCGTAGGACAGCAGGGGTTGCTTCATTCGTACTGCTTCCTTCTGTTCCTTGAGGTCTCCGATGAGTCCGACGACCCGGGGGTCCTTTATGTCGACCCACCCCTGTAGCGAGGAGGTGGCGATGAACCCCCGGCGGGAGTCGTAGAGGTTGACGACGATGCCCAGGTAGTCGATGTCGACTTGCAGGTCGTTGCGGAGGTCTTCGATCTGCGTGGTGAGCAGTTGGTAGGCGTCCGCGGAGCTGTCCTCGGCCTGTACGACGATCAGGGCGCCGGATTGGCCAGGCCTTTCGTCGTCGCGGCGGCGGCCGTAGTAGGCGGCGGCGTCCATGCTGAGGCCGAGGCTGGGCGGGCAGTCGACGAGGATCACGTCGTAGTCGGCTTCAAGTGGGGCGAGCGCGCGCTCGAGCGCAGCTTCGCGTGCGCGTACGGCGGACAGGCGTACGTCAAGGAGGAAGGCGTCATTGCAGGCCGGCAGGAGGTGGAGTCGGCCGTTGAAGGTGTCGTCGTCGATGGAGACGATGAGGTCTCGGAGGTCTCCCTTTGGGTCGCCTGCCATGTGGTTGGTGAGACTGTCACCGGTCATGGGCAGGGGTGCGGCGCCGAGCTGGTTGGTGAGGTGGCACTGCGGGTCGAAGTCGACGAGGAGTACGCGGAGTCCGAGGCCGGGCAGGTTCTCAATGTCGAGCGGGTCGTAGGTCGGCTCACCGTCGGGGCTGGCGTCGCTTGCGCGTAGTGCTTTGGCGAGTGCTTTGGCTACTTGGACGGCGTGGAGAGTGTTGGGGTCTTCGGCGAGGGCTTCGCCGAGGCCGGCGGTGATGGCTGTCTTGCCGACGCCGCCCTTCTGGTTGCAGACGATGATGCGACGGGTGATTTCCGGGCGTTCGACATCGGGTGCGGGGTTGGTGTCGAGCCAGAGTTGGACGGACTGGGCCAGGCCTTGGATGAGAGATACGCGGCGGTCTGCGGCTGCTTGGCGGAACTCGTCCCACTGGCCGGGGGGCAGGAAAGTGGAGAAGGAGTCTGCGCCGGCCGTATCGATGGTGGCAGGGGTGGAGGCGAGGCTGCACCAGTCCCTGATGCCTTGTTCGACGGCGGCTTGGATCTCGATGCCGTGCTGAGCGGCTCTGATTTTGAGGTTCTGCCGGAGCCATCCCGGCAGCTTGGAGACGACCTTCTCGCGGTCGTTGGAGGAGGCTGGCGAACTCATGGTGGACACCTTACTAACGGCGGCGCGGATTTGAAGTACTGACACGTTAGTAGATCGATCTGCTGGGGGTGGCAGGAGGCCAGGGCGTCGTCCGGGCTATTACGCCGTAATGGCCGACAGCGCCTGGCGAGGGCGCGGCGTGTGTGGTCGGTTGCTATTACGGCGTAATAGGTCAGCGTGCGGTGATCACGGCAGCCCGTGCGTGGTGTAGAGCGCGTGGGCTGCCGATGTGTGGTCAGGATGCGCTGGACGGCCGGCCCGAACGGTGACTCTTGGCCGCAGTGCCTGCCGTGCGAGGTCGACCCCGAGTTCGACGCTCACATGGTCATCGTCCCGGCCGTATCGCTGTCGGGTGGCCGAGCGGTGAGCTTGGGCAGCGGGTTCGCGGTTCGCCCGCGTGCGGGGGACAGGCGTGGGGCGGGTTTGGTGGCGGGGTGATGAGGTGGTGAGTGGGGATGACGTGGATGGGGCCGATAGCGGCGTGGGAGTTGATCTGGCAGTGGCGTCCGACAGCGGCGCCGAGGCCGATGGTGATGTTGATGCCGGTCTGAGTGTGGTCGCCTATGACGGCGCCGAAGCGGGCGGTGCGGCAGCGGTAATGCCCGTCGGGCAGGCGGAGGATGACTTCGCAGGTCATGTTGCCAGTGAGGTGGATTGCGGCGACGGCGACGTTCGCGGATAGGCGGACGCCCCTGCCGAGCAGGGTGCGGTTGATGCCGATGCGGTGTCCCAGCACGCTGTCGGCGCCGACGTAGGCATTGGTGACCTCGCAGTTGAAGCCGATCGAGGCCCCGGATTCGATGAGGGTGTGACCACGGATGGTGGTGAACTCCCACACCTTTGCTTCCGACCCGATGATCACACCGCCGCCGATGATCGCGGTGGGGCCCATCGCGGGGCGTTTGCGCTCGGCCCAGCCCATGCCCGCGCGACACGAGCTGACGCAATCAGAACACGTTGATCGCAACTGGTGCCCGCTCCGCGCGGGTCAGGGCGCGCAGCACTGCCGCTTCACCTTGGCGTCGGACGGCCAGCCCGGTCAACAGCGCAACCACCGGATCGAGGGCAGCACCGGCAAGCTCCGGCGCGCTGAGGCCCACACTGACCGCCAGGTCATCACTGCGAGCTCGACCAGTCGGGTCACGAGGAAATCGTCCAGGCTCAGCGCGCACCCTGTTTGCGGCATGAACACCACCCAGTCGCTATGCCCCCCTCAAGGCCGGACCGCTGCTGGTCGAGCGCGGCATGGACCCGCTCGACCAGCTGCCGCACGTCTTCGGACGAGATGCCGTCGCCCTTTACTCGTATCCCAGCACTGACTTCGCCGTCGAGCGGCGCATCAATCCACACGGCGCGCGCATAGTGTTCCAGCACTGGGATGGGTTCCTGATCAGAGGTGGGTCCCTCCAGCGCCGGACCAACGCTGAAGATCTGATTCGGTCAGGCCGGCCAGGCGTCGAGCTCGAGTAAGCGGGCGGGGCAAACGCATCGGACGCTGGGCGCCGAGTGCGCCGTCGTCGTCGACGGTAGCCGGCGCCTGGCCTGCCGCCCACCAATCCGCTAACGCCTTCCGTCACAGCCCGGGTGTGACGATGACCATGGGCTGTCCCAGCGGGGGTCAGAGTCTGAAGACCCCTCGCCAGGTCCATCCGGCGCCCAGTACTGCGTTTTGCAGGGGGTCTGTCATCTCTCGGGTGTCGAAGCGGAACGCCTCGACCTTGTGCCGTTTGCCGTCGGGACCCTGCTGGGTCTCCCACTGGCGGAACACCGCAGGCGCATGACCGCGGCCGTACTGGGTGTTGGCGTTGGCGGCCGAGCGGGTTTCCCACCGCTCGTGCAGGAAGCGCACCTCTTGTTTGTCCGGGACCAGGCGCATGCTGGTCTTGAGGCGCACGCCCACTCGCTGGATGTGGCACTCGGCTACCAGGTCGGCCTTTTCGGCCGGCAGGGCGTTGCGCACGCGGTAGGGCACGTCGGGTTCGTTGACTGCGAGCAGCGCGGCCCGGACCTCCGTGTGCGGCAGCGGTGCAGTGTTGCCGTCGGGATGCTTGGTACCGGTCAGCCTGTTCCAAAGGCCCATCGCTATGCCCCTTCCTTAGTGTCTGGACCGACCGTGCGAACGAAGGTCTGGAAGCTTTGCAGGACGGCGTCGTGCTGGGCCGCGGTGGCGGTGAGGATCAGTCGGATTACTGCCCGCTTGTGGGGATCCACGATGTCCGTCAGGGAGAGGTATACCTGGGACTGGATCAGGTCGCGGCGTGTGCCGTCGACGACGGCGGAGAAGGTTAGTCGCTGGGTCAGAGCGGGTGCATCCGCGGAGCCCACCTTGCGGCGGTGGGTCACCGTCACCGACTCGGCGATCTCGTGCAGGCGCTGCGCCGCCTCGTCTGCCAGGCCAGTCAGTGTCGCCGCGTTGGGGGGGACGCCGCCATCGATGGTGATGGTGGCGGCGAAGCCAGCGTCCGGCTGCGGATGCACTGCGGCGAAGGCCACATCTGCGGTGTTGAAGCCTCCCTCGGGACGGGCCGGGAGCCAGCCTTCTGGCAGCCGGAACTTCAATGGCAGGGGTAGTGTCGTGGGCATTTCCAGCCCTCCTTCCGAGGGAGTGGGTCAGATCCAGTCCGTGACGGTGCTCTTGACAGAGCCGATGCCGTCGTCGACCGCATCGCCTATCGCGTCGGCGGCGTCACCGACGCTCTTGCTCAGCTTGTCCGGATCAACAGTGATTTCGACTCCCACGGAGCCGCCCAGGATGGGTGAGGCACCGGCCTTGCCTCCGAGGTGCCATACGCCTTCGTCGTCTTTCTTGTAGCCCCACCAGGCCTCGGCTCCAGGACCGGCCCAGCCTTCCGCCGCTGCGCCGAACCCGATGCCGGCGACCTCCCCGCCGCCGGCGATGGTGCCCTTGGCTCCGGCGAATGCCTTCGCCCCGACGGTGAACTCCTCCTTTGTCGCCTTGGCGTTGACCCCGGCTTCGGCGCCGGCGAATCCTTCGGCGCGTCCGTAGATTCCGGCGTAGGGCCCGTATTCGGCCCGACCTTCGGCCAGCCCCCGCAGCCCTGCGGACGCTTCTGCCTTGCCGACCACACCCTTGTCGTTGAAGCCGTAGTTCGCGGTGGCTCTGGCTCCTCCGTAGCCGTCAGCTACCCCGGCAAGTTTGAAGTCTCCCTGCGTCAGGGTCCCTTCCGCGGTCGCGTGGAAGAGGTCGGCATAGGCCTTGATCGATCCTTCCTTACCATATTTCGGGTCGGTAGTGACGGTGAAGCCGGCTCCGGGTCCGGTCAGCTTGAGTTTGCCCTCGGAGTCCCAGTCACTGCTCTTCGAATAGGCCGGGTTCTGGCCCGCGTAGGTGTCGATGTCACCCTGGGCCTGGCCGTTGAAGCCGGTGAGGGTGCCATCGCTGATGTTGCCGTCGATCACCACGGCCTGCACTGCGGTCTGGACGTCTTTGTCGAGGTCTCCTACGTCCTTCACCCGCTGGTCGATCAGCTGCTGCCAGGAACTGACTGCTCTGCGGACGCTGTCCTGATAGTCGGGGTCGTGGATATAGGCGGTACGCTCGGCAGGGGTCAGCTTCTCGGTGTCGAAGACCACCCGTCCCTGCTCGGAAACCTTCATGCCCGCCTCAACGGCGTCCGCGCGGGCCGATGCAAGTTTCGCGCGCAGGCTCGTGAACTGTGTGTGCGCGTCCCTCAGGAGGGAGGCGACGGCCTTCGCCTCGCTCTGGGCGTTCTGCAGTTCCTTCAGAGTGATGTCGAAGCGCTCATTGGCGGCCTGCGCGCTCAAGCCCGTCCAGGCCTGCCCCATGGATATGCCGTGCACATCCCGCTTGTATGCCACTTCCTGCTTGTGGAACTGCTTCGCCATGCCGTCCCAACGCTCGGCGGCGGTGGTGAGCGTGGATAGGTCGGTCGTCATGACCTCGTGGTACGTCGGCACTGGTGCCCCCCGTTACGTGACGCAATGTGCTTGGTTAGCGGCAATGCCCGCGCGATCAGAACCCATCCAGCGATGACGACGCGCGAACTTCGGACCCGACTCCAGCGTCCGTGCCCGACAACACGGTGTTGGTGGCGCGCAACGCCGCCTTCTCCGAGGACAGCCGGTTCATGAGGTTCCGCACCTGCTCACCCCAGGTCTTGTGCGCCTTGCTCATTGCGCCTGAGGTGAGCCAGCCATCCCCGTCCCTGGGCCCGAACGCTTTCACAACAGCGCCCGTCTCCTCGTCGGCCCAGTCCCCCGCCTTCTTGACGTCGGGCTCGATGTGGTCTTCGAGCGCCTTCGCGGCGACCTGCTTCTCCGCTGGCGAGGACGCCAAATCCGGCTGGCCGACAGAACGGCCGCCGCCTTGCGTGCCAGGTAGCTGGTTCAGCCGCACCCCCAGGGAATGCACGGCTCCGCTGCCGATCCCACCCGGTTCCTCTGCGTCTCCAACCACGAGCCCCCCGTCCGTTTGTTCCTCACGTGCACCTGACAGGTTAAATGACCAGGCTTTTCGCCTCCAAGCTAGTGCCGCAGCAGGCAACGTTCGCCCGCTGCTCGTCCTCTCATGTCAGAGTGGCTGTGGTCAGTCGGTTAGTGATCTCTTCGGCGGTCAGCACGAGGGCGAAACCCTTGCGTAGGACTGCGAGTTCGGGTTCTTGCCGGGATTCGTCGTCGGTTGCCGTGTCGTCGGAGCCGAAGACGACCTTGTAGCCACGGTCGAAGATGGTCCAGATCACCGGGACGGAGGTCGTCGCCCGGCATTCTTCGACCAATTGGTGCGACCGGGGCGCCATCCGGGTGGCTGCGGGCACCCAGTAGGGACTCCAGCCGGGCCGGACGAATTCGTCTTGCATGTCGATCACCAGCAGTGCCGCCCGTTCGGGCCGTATGTCGTGAGCGTTGCGCGCCCGTGTGATCACCCATTCCTCGGTCTATGCCATCCCGGCTCCTGCCTCGATTCGAGGTACCTCGGACCGCCTACTGGGCGCCGGCGACACCGACGACCCCTACCGGCGCGGCATGCTCATCGTCGCTCACCAGCCGGGTCGAAAGGGCCTGGCTTCGGGAGACATTGACCTGACACCGCACCAGCAGGCACCTCGCCCGTTCTACACCCGGACACCTCGTCGACCTTGAACGCGGAGATGGTTCTCGGGAGTCATCAGTTGGTGAAGCGTCGTCATGGCGCCGTCTCCAGTCGTCTCGGAGTGTCCACCCCTTCCGAGGCGCTGGCAGCTCCACAGACAGGAACCGGGCGCATGAGTACGAGTTAGTGCCGGGTGGCTTCCCTCGAGTCTCTGATGGTGAGCGGCCGGTCGGCGGGCGCGGTGCGGAGGGGAACGGGCCCTGGACGAGGGACGTATTGAGGGCGGCTGGCATGTGGACGGGCGCTGCATGAACTGCGATGTCGAGCGGGTGGCGACGTAGTAGGGCGTGCGACCAGCCTTGCGGCCGGTTCCCCCGCTGTACGGTGGCGCCAAACTCGCGCCTATAGGGGACGTTCCACGAGATTTGGCGTCAAGGTGGGCCCGTTCTACGCCAGCACCAGCACGAGACGCAGGTACCGCAGCCGCAGCGGTGGCAGCGGGTGCGCTTTCGCGCTCGCCGTCAGCTTCGCCCTGTTGCCTTGGGTCGCGGCGTTCCAGTCGCGCACCGTGGCGGGCCACGTGGTCGGCGGCATCTTCGCCGGCCTGGAGGTCGCGCTCGTCGTCGCGGTGATCGCCGCCAGGGGGAAGACGAAGGCGGCGGCCCAGGCATCCGGCAAATTGGCGCCCCGAACAGGCAAGCAGGAGCAGGTCCAGAAGGGTTTCATCGACGACCTGCCGCCCTACTTGCGTCCGCCATGCGGGGAGCAGCGCCGCCGCCGGTGATCGGACGGCCTACCAACAACGCTTGGAGTAGGCCTCTCGTATTGCTACGGCCAACGGACATGTAGCGCCCAGCGTGGGGCACGGAGCGCCACCCACTTTCTATCACCCTAGAAATCCAAGGGTTTCCAAGCCTTCTAGCGTCCTCCGGGGTAGCTAACCTGACGGCATGACAGACACCGCGACCACCAACCGCTGCTACTGCGGCTGCCAGACCGCCATCGGCTACGGACGCACCTTCGCCGCCGGTCATGACAAGATCGCCGAAGCCGCCTACCTCGCCGTCCACCACAACGGCTCCGTCGCCGAACTCCTAAAGAGCCAGGGCTACGGCCCCGACAACCCCGTCACTGACGCAGCCGTCGAAGCGGGCGCCTGGAAGAAGTGCGACCACTGCGACTACAAGGGCGCCCCTGAAAGCATCCGCAACCACATGGCCAAGGTGCAGAAGGCTGAGAACACCCAGCGAGAGTCCCTGGAGAAGTCCGTTCGCGCGCTCGGCGGAACCTGGGACCCGAGCCGCGGAATGCAGACCCTGCGAGACGCCGGTTACCACCCCTCCGAGAAGTACATCCGAGAGGTGTACCGACGACTGGCGGACAGTGGCCTGCTGGAGAAGGTGGATGAGCACCGGGCCATCTACTTCGTCATCGAGAAGTAGGGCCTAGGGCGTGTATCGAAAGTATTTCCGGAGCGGTCGTCGGGCCGCTCCGCTACGGTGCGGCCATGGCGAACTTTGTGCTAGTTGCAGGTGCGCGACTCGGATCGTGGGCGTGGGACGATGTGGTGCCGCATCTGCGTGCGGCCGGCCATGGCGTCCACCCGCTGACGCTGTCCGGTCTCGCTGAGAAGCAAGGTGTGCCAGCTGGTCAGCAGACCCACGTACAGGACATCGTTGATGAGGTCGAGCGCCAGGACCTGCGTGAAGTCGTTCTGGTAGGTCACAGCTACTCGGGTGTCCCGAGCGGTCAGGCCGCCGGGCGGATCGGCGACCGGCTAGCGCACGTGGTCTTCCTTGACTCCAGTGTTCCGGCTGATGGTGAACCGTTCGTCTCCGCCTGGCCGGACGGCGGGGCGATGATGAGGGCATCGATCGCCGAGAACGGAGGATTCTGGCCGGTCGCGCCCGCGGCCCACTTCGAGGGCCACGGTCTCACCGATGAGCAGATCGCACGGATCGTGGGCGGTGCGACGCCGCACCCGGGTGCCACGCTGACCGAACCCGCCGTGCTGGGAAGGCCGCTCGGCGACCTCCCGGCGACTTACATCAAGTGCACGCTCGGTGACCCCGAGCCGAGCGACGACGTAACCAAGCTGCTGACCAGTGGGCACTGGCGGCTGATCGAGATGGACACCGGCCACTGGCCGATGTTCTCCCAGCCACGCGAACTGGCGCAGGTCTTCCTCGACATAGCCGGGGCGTGACCGCAGGTCCATGTTTGCGGACTCCTTGCCAGCGTTGTATCAACTGCCCTGATCACAGCCACTCGTTGATGGCAGCGACGAGGACGGTCGCCTCGTAACGGACCGCCAGTTTGTCGTACCGCGTAGCCACGGCCCGGTGCCTTTTGAGGCGATTGATGCCGCACTCGACCGCGTGCCGAGCCTTGTAGTCCTGCGGGTCGAACTGTGGCGGCCGACCGCCGCGCGAGCCGCGTTTCTTGCGGTTGCGGGCCTGGTCGGCCTTGTCCGGGATGGTGCAGCGGATCCCGCGCCGCCGCAGGTAAGCGCGGTTCTTCCGGGAGGCGTACGCCTTGTCAGCGCGCACGCGATCTGGCCGAGTGCGCGGCCTGCCCGGCCCAAGGCGCGGGACACGGACCTTGTTCAGGACAGGCTGGAACTGTGGGGAATCGCCCCGTTGCCCGGCAGTGATCACGATAGACATGGGCTTCTGGCCCTGCTCGACAGCAAGGTGCAGCTTCGTGGTCAGGCCGCCGCGCGAGCGTCCGAGCCCGTGGTCGTCCGGCTCGACGGTGACGCCGCCGGGCGGTTCCTTCTGCAGTTCCCCCTTTTCCTCGCCCCGGCGGCGTGCTGGTGGGCCCGGCACACCGTGGAGTCAACGTTGATGTCCCAGGTGATCAGCTGTTTCGCGTCGGCCTGGGCCTGCAGCGCGGTGAAGATCCGAAACCAGGTGCCGTCCCGCTGCCACCGACGGAACAGGTCGTACGCCCGACCCCACGGTCCGTACTCGGCGGGGAGGTCCCGCCACGGGATGCCGGTGCGAACCCGGAACCGTATCCCGTCGATCAACTGCCGCTTGGCCCACTTCGGCGGCCGTCCCGGCCTCTTGCCCTTCGGCAACAGCGGTTCCAACACCGCCCATTGCGCGTCCGTCAGATCTCCCCGTGCCACGGCCCAAGATCATCGCACGGTGAAGATCCACTTTCGATACACGCCCTAGGTGGCGACCAATGCCTCTCGGAGCGTCTCGCGCGCCAGCGTGTTGGCGACGATCGACGTCACCTGCGTCCGGCTGACCCGGGCGTCCCCGGTGAAGGAGTGGGGAGCAAGTGCTGAAGGCCAGGGGGTGATCCCCGGCTGTGACGCAGCTCCTGTCGCCCCCGGGGGAGGCCGCCGTACCGTTGTCCGCACCTCCCCGCCCGGGCGCGCAGTGCCCGCGACCGGATCACCCACACCGGAACACCCAGGACAGGCGGGCATACGCACAGGACGGTCCACCATGCCCACCGCGCTCTCGCCCGTCATCGCCGCCTCCGCACGCTGGCTGCTGGCGGCCTTCCCCCCGGCCACCGGCCCGCTGAACCAGGCCCTGGCCGAAGCCCAGGCAGGCCATGCGGCCACCATCGCCGCCGCCCTGCGCTACCCCACCGCGCTGGACGCTGAACTGCTGGACCTGCTCGGCCCCGGCGGCTCCGGCCGGCTGGACTTCGTCACCGGCGCCGACGCACCCCCGCTGACGGACGCCACCCACGCCTGGCGCACCCAGGTCGACGAGACCGTCGTCAGCTGGGCGGCCTGCCTGCTGGCCGACGCCGACCTCGCCGCCCTGGCCGCCGCCTGCCTGGCCGCCACCCACCACGGCCCCGACAGCGTGGGCGACGCGCGCCGGCTGACCATCCCCAGCCCGCGCGACCACCGCGCGGCCCCCCTGCTGCGCCACCCGGACTTCCTCGGCCCGATCGCGGACCTCCACCGCGAGACCCTCCTCGGCCTCCTCGGCGCCGCCCCGGCCGTCACCGCCCCCGAACCCGGGTGACCACCGAGCCCGTACGACCACAGGCAGTCGGCCACCGTCGGGCCGCCGCGGCCCGTCGCGCTCAGGGCGCCTTGAACAGAGCCGGGAAACGCGGAGCGAGCCAGGGCTTGCGCCCCCCGACCAGGATGCGGCCCTGAGCGAGGGGACCCCACTGGCCCCGGCGCCCGAGCGCCATCAGGAGAAACGTGACCGGCTCGATGAGGATGGTGCAGTCCGTAACCGCTCCACACTCGATGGCAGGCCCCGACAGGCCGGACCACAACTCAGCCGGCAACGGACGCAAGCGGCACCTGCGGCAGCTTCATCGCCCCGGCCGGTGTGGGCCAGCGCCGAAAAGAGGAGATGTAGGTTCCCGCGACCCGTGTCATCTGCCGCACCTCTGACCTCGACGGTTCTTGGACTTCCCACGCCATGTCATGTGCTGGATTCCCAGCGCCGTGTCATTTTCCTGGCTCGCCCAGCCAGAAACGGCGACGCCGCCGCCCAAGAAGAGGTTCCCCGGACGGTCAGAAGCTCCAGCTGTAGAGGCCGCCGCCCGTAGTCACCGCAGACGCCGCAAGCCGGGACACTGCCTGCAGGACCGCCAGCAGATCATCGTCGGTCATTTCGTCCCCGTCGGCTGACCTGAGCCTCGCGGTCCAGCGATCTGCCAGCTCCTCCAGCTCAACGGAGGTGGCGTCGGCCAATGCCCGGATCTGCACCGGCCCCGCAGGCCCAGCAGTGGAACCCTGCTCCTCCTGTCTGCGGGGCCGCTGCCCCGCGCCTGCCCTTCGGCCACCACCGCTTCCCGCCCAGCGCGGGCTACGACGTGGCAGAGGCGTGCGCGAAGATCCTGGCCGACCCGGCGCCGCACATCTCGAAGATCTACGAGCTCACCGGTCCGGAACTGAAGGACATGCACGGGTTCGCACAGGACTTCGGGGCTGTGCTGGGACGCCAGGTCAGCCCCGTGCCCGAAGAGGTCGAAACCTGGAACGAGACCTACGTCGACCCCGCCCTGGCCGAGTTTCCGCACACCGCGGAGCACATAAAGACCCTAGCCCGGCTGATCGGCGGCGGCGGATACCGCGGCGTCACCGGCCAATTGGAAACCCTGCTCGGGCGCGCGCCGAAGACCGTGCGGTGGGCGCTGCAGAACCATCCGCGTATCCAGAAGTTGGCGACTGGCTGAGTTGGACTTCGGGGAAGACCAGCCGACCGGGGCCGACACACGGCACGGGCCGGCCCGACAGAGTCAGAGGGCCCGCCCGTACGCGTAGCCCGGGGCGTGGGTTCCGGGGGGTCCGTCATGGTGCGCGCCGGGCAGTCGCTGACCGTGCTGATCGTCAACGTTCCGCATCTGCTGGGGCCCGTGCCCGCAC
>NZ_JBSFNN010000076.1:0-33843 GCF_053587115.1 Streptomyces sp. NPDC003697 | reverse complement strand
GAGACCGAGTCGACGAGGAAGCTCCGGATCTCCTCGGCCAGCTGGTCCAGCTCCTCCGGGCTGAGCCGGTCCAGATCGCGCGGTCCCCTGATGCGCCCCTCGTCGTGGGTCGGCGGCCCTGGTGGGCCCGGGGCTCAGCGGACGTCGCCCATGAGCTCCTTGACCCGCTTGCGATACATCCACACCGCCGCACCGGCGAGGACGGCGAGGGCGGCCTCCAGGGCGACGATGCCCCGCGTGTTGAGGTCGACGCCGGCGATGGACAGCAGACCCGTCGTGGCGTCACCGGCGGTCACCGCCAGGAACCAGACGCCCATCATCTGCGAGGCGTACTTGGCGGGCGCCATCTTCGTGGTGACGGACAGGCCGACCGGGGAGAGCGTCAGCTCACCGACGGTCTGCACGAAGTAGACGCCCACCAGCCACAGCGCCGCCGCCTTGTGACCGCCGTCGGCGACGGCCAGCGGGGCCATGAAGAGGAAGAAGGACGCGCCGACCAGCACCAGGCCCATCCCGAACTTCACCGCGGTGCTCGGCTCCTTGCCGCGCCGGGCGAGGGCCAGCCAGGCCCAGGCGAAGACCGGGGCGAGGGCCATGATCATGACCGGGTTGACCGACTGGTACCACGAGACCGGGAAGCCCCAGCCGAGGACGCTGTTCTCGGCCGACTTCTCGGCGAACAGCGACACGGTCGAACCGCCCTGGTCGTAGATCATCCAGAACACCGCCGCGGCGACGAAGAACCAGATGTACGCGGACATCTTCGACTGCTCGGCGCGGTCCAGGTCCTTGTCCCGCTTGATGCGGGCGATGACCATCACCGGGATGATCAGGCCGGCCACCGTGATCGGGACCAGCAGCCAGTTCAGCGTGTAGACGCCGGAGACGCCCACGACCGCGTAGAAGACGACCGCGATGCCCGCCCACAGGCCCGCCTTCGTCAGGGTGGCCCGCTTCTCCTCGGCCGACAGCGGGGTCGGCACGATGTCCGAGCGGGAGCTCAGGTGGCGGGTGCCGAGCAGGAACTGGACGAGGCCGATGGCCATGCCGAGCGCGGCCAGCGCGAAGCCGAGGTGCCAGTTGACGCCCTCACCGACGGTGCCGATGATCAGCGGCGCGGCGAAGGCACCCAGGTTGATGCCGATGTAGAACAGCGTGAAACCGCCGTCGCGGCGCGGGTCGTCCGGGCCGTCGTACAGGTGGCCGACCATCGTGGAGATGTTCGCCTTCAGCAGGCCCGAGCCGACGGCGACGAGACCCAGACCGGCGAAGAAGGAGCCGGACCACGGCAGGGCCAGCGTCAGGTGGCCGAGCATGATGACCGCGCCCGAGACGGCGACGGTCTTGCGCGGGCCGAGGACCCGGTCCGCGAACCAGCCGCCCGGCAGGGCGAGCAGGTACACGAGCGACAGATAGACCGAGTAGATCGCGGTCGCGGTCGTGGCACTCAGCCCGAGACCGCCCGGAGCCACCAGGTACAGCGGGAGCAGAGCCCTCATGCCGTAATAGGAGAAGCGCTCCCACATCTCCGTCATGAAGAGGGTGGCCAGGCCGCGGGGGTGGCCGAAGAAGGTCTTCTCGGGGCCGGGTGTGCCCGGACGGACCGAGTCCTTCGTCAGGCTGGACGCCATGGTCGTTCCTTGCTGGTCGGGACGCGTCGCCGTGGGGGGATACGCGCCCGGTGGGGGTGGCCGGCACCGGCAGACCGCTCGTCCACCCCACGCCCGGGGGGAGTCCGCTCCGGATCGCGGAGCGGAGGACGACGGTCGCCGGGATCCACGCCTCCGCGCGTCATCGCGTCGGGAGGCCCGGCCCTAGGTCATTCCTTTCCCGGACCGGCGGCAGCCGGCCCACACACAAATGGGACCTTCAGCGTCATGCGAGCGCCAAAGGTCCTTGGTGTGCTGGAGGCGTTCACCTCACCATACGGCAGGACACTGCCGGATATGGAAGGACCTGAGACAGGGATCACAGGTTTCAACGCAACCGCACATCGCTTTCGAAGGTGTACTCCAGGATGACATCTCCAGGGGAATGGTCCGTACCACCGGCGCACCACCCCTGTGGAGGGTCCGGCACCCGGTCCCGGGCCGGCGGGAGGGAAGGTAAGAACGACCGTCCGCGGTCACACCCGGCACTCCGCGTGAGCGGACTACCATCACCTCATGACCCGTGTACTGCTCGCCGAGGACGACGCGTCCATCTCGGAACCGCTGGCCCGCGCCCTGCGCCGGGAAGGGTACGAGGTCGAGGTGCGTGAGGACGGACCCAGCGCGCTCGACGCCGGAATTCAGGGCGGCGTCGACCTGGTGGTGCTGGACCTCGGCCTGCCCGGCATGGACGGCCTGGAGGTCGCCCGCCGGCTGCGCAACGACGGTCACGCCGTGCCCATCCTGATCCTGACCGCGCGCGCCGACGAGGTCGACACCGTGGTCGGCCTGGACGCGGGCGCCGACGACTACGTCACCAAGCCGTTCCGCCTCGCCGAGCTGCTCGCCCGGGTCCGGGCCCTGCTGCGGCGCGGCGCCGCCGAGCCGCAGCAGCCGCCCGCCACCCACGGTGTGCGCATCGACGTCGAGTCGCACCGGGCCTGGATGGGCGAGGAGGAGCTCCAGCTCACCGCCAAGGAGTTCGACCTGCTGCGCGTGCTCGTGCGGGACGCGGGCCGGGTCGTCACCCGCGACCAGCTGATGCGCGAGGTCTGGGACACCACCTGGTGGTCGTCCACCAAGACCCTCGACATGCACATCTCCTGGCTGCGCAAGAAACTCGGCGACGACGCGGCGAACCCCCGTTACATCGCGACCGTCCGGGGCGTGGGCTTCCGCTTCGAGAAGAGCTGAACCCCCCGGGTTCTCCGCAGGTAATTCCGCAGGTAATTCCGCAGGCAAGGGGACATGCGCCGCCGACTGATCCAGTCCACGCTCGCCGTGGTGCTCGTCGTGATCGCCGTCTTCGGCGTGTCCCTCGTCATCGTGGAGACCCGCACCATCAGCAACAGCGCCCAGGAGCGCGTGGACTCCGAGGCGCTGCGGCTCGCCAGCATCGTGGACAGCCGGCTGCTCGGCGCGGAGACCGTCAACGCGCAGGTGCTCAACGAGCAGACCCAGAGCCCGTACGCCGTGATCCGGATCCCGGGGGAGCGGACCATCGAGGTCGGCAGCAGGCCGTCCGGCGACGTGATCCGCTCCACCGCCCGGGGGGAACAGGGCGAGACGGTCACCGTCGAGGAGCCGCGGTCGTCGGTGACCCGCGAGGTGGGCCGGACCCTGCTGATCATCGGGCTGGTCGCGCTGCTCGCGGTGGTGGCGGCGGTGCTGCTGGCCATCCGCCAGGCCAACCGCCTCGCCTCCCCGCTGACCGACCTCGCCGAGACCGCCGAACGCCTCGGCTCCGGGGACCCGCGCCCGCGGCACAAGCGGTACGGCGTGCCGGAGCTGGACCGCGTGGCCGACGTCCTCGACCGCTCCGCCGAACGCATCGCCCGCATGCTGACCGCGGAGCGCCGGCTCGCCGCGGACGCCTCCCACCAGCTGCGGACGCCGCTGACGGCGCTGTCCATGCGGCTGGAGGAGATCACCCTCACCGACGACCCGGACACGGTGAAGGAGGAGGCGACCATCGCGCTCGGGCAGGTGGAACGCCTCACGGACGTGGTGGAGCGCCTGCTGACGAACTCCCGCGACCCGCGCACCGGCTCCGCGGTCTCGTTCGACCTCGACGAGGTCATCCAGCAGCAGCTGGCCGAGTGGCGCCCCGCCTACCGCAGCGCCGGCCGTGCGATCGTCAGCTCCGGCAAGCGGCACCTGAGGGCCGTGGGCACGCCGGGGGCGGTCGCGCAGGTGCTGGCGGCGCTGATCGAGAACTCCCTGATGCACGGTGGCGGCACCGTGGCGCTGCGCACCCGGGTGACCGGCAACCAGGCGGTCATCGAGGTCACCGACGAGGGACCGGGCGTCCCCGCGGACCTGGGCGCGCGGATCTTCGAGCGCACGATCAGCGGCCGCAACTCCACGGGCATCGGCCTCGCCGTCGCCCGGGACCTCGCGGAGGCCGACGGGGGACGCCTGGAGCTGCTCCAGGCGCAGCCGCCGGTCTTCGGCCTGTTCCTGTCGCGCACACCGCCGCCGAGGAAGCCCTCGGAACAGCGGCCGACGGTCCGCTGAACCCGGCTCCCCTTCTTTCGAAGGCCGGCCTCAGACCTTCGACCGTGCCTGCGCGGCCCGGGCCGCGACCAGCGCGTCCGCATGTGGCACGGCCGGCCGGGCGGGCAGCGCGCGGAACACCCACGTGCGGTACGACCAGAAGCGGAACAGGGTCGCGACGGCGATGCCGAGGAACTTGAAGACGTTGCTCTGCAGCGGGCTGTCCCAGCCGAACCCGTACGTCGCCAGGTACAGCACCCCGTTCTCGATGACCAGCCCGGCCGCGCTGAACAGCACGAACAGGCCCATCTCCCGGGTGCGGCCGCTCTTGTCGCGGTCCCGGTAGGTGAAGTAGCGGAAGCCGACGTAGTTGAAGACGATCGCGACGACGGTCGCGATCACGCTCGCCCGGACGACCTGGAGATCGGTCACGTGCCGCACCAGGTTGAAGACGAGGAGGTTGACCAGCAGGCCCGCTCCGCCCACCGCGCCGAACTTGGCGGCCTCCCGCCACAGCCGGTCGACGCGTTCCCGCAGGGTGCGGCGTCGCGGACGGGTGCGGCGGGGAGCCGGGGGACCGGCGGTGAGCCCCGGGGAACCACGTTCCATGGTCGTGCAGGCCCCCGTCTCGGTCGGTAGCGTCAACTCCGCCATGCTAACCAGCGCCCCGCGCTCGCGCCCGCGGACGGGGAAGCAGCCCGGGGGAGGGCCGGACGGGGACGCGGCCGGTGCGGCGCCGGCGGCCGGGCGGCGAGCGAGCGTGAAAGTGCGGTCGCGTGTGATGACGTGCGATCACGTGCGGAGCGGACGTAAGGGGCGGTGGCGGACCGGCCGGAGGTGGGAATTCGGCCCCGGCGGCGGGGCCGATACCCTGGGGGCGTGACGTTCCCGGTAGTCGGCATGGTCGGCGGTGGCCAGCTCGCTCGTATGACACACGAGGCGGGCATCCCGCTCGGCATCAGATTCAAGCTCCTCAGTGACACCCCCCAGGACTCAGCGGCACAGGTCGTGAACGACGTGGTCGTCGGCGATTACCGCGACCTGGAGACGCTGCGTGCCTTCGCGCGGGGCTGTGACGTGATCACCTTCGATCACGAGCACGTGCCCACCGAGCACCTGCGGGCCCTGGAGGCGGACGGCATCCCCGTCCGCCCGGGCCCCGCGGCGCTCGTGCACGCCCAGGACAAGGGGGTGATGCGCGCCCGGCTCGCCGCGATCGGTGTGCCGTGCCCGCGGCACCGCATCGTGACCGATCCCCAGGACGTGGCGGCGTTCGCCGCCGAGCTGGAGGGGAACGGGCCGGAAGGCGCCGCCTCCGGCGGGGCCGGCGACGCCCGGCGCACGGGCGGGTTCCCCGTCGTCCTCAAGACGGTCCGCGGCGGCTACGACGGCAAGGGCGTGTGGGTCGTGAACTCCGTCGAGGAGGCCGCCGAACCCTTCCGCGCCGGTGTCGAGGTGCTCGCCGAGGAGAAGGTCGACTTCGTGCGGGAGCTCGCCGCCAACGTCGTCCGCTCCCCGCACGGCCAGGCCGTGGCCTACCCGGTGGTGGAGTCGCGGCAGGTGGGCGGGGTCTGCGACACCGTGATCGCGCCCGCCCCCGGCCTCGACGAGGCCCTGGCCCTGCACGCCGAGGAGATGGCGCTGCGCATCGCGCACGAGCTCGGCGTCGTCGGTCACCTGGCCGTCGAGCTGTTCCAGACCCGCGACGGCCGCCTCCTGGTCAACGAGCTCGCGATGCGCCCGCACAACTCGGGCCACTGGACGCAGGACGGCGCGATCACCTCCCAGTTCGCCAACCACGTCCGCGCGGTCCTCGACCTGCCGCTCGGCGACCCGCGCCCGCGCGCGAAGTGGACGGTCATGGTGAACGTCCTCGGCGGCGACTACCCCGACATGTACTCGGCGTACCTGCACTGCATGGCCCGCGACCCCAAGCTGAAGATCCACATGTACGGCAAGGACGTGAAGCCCGGCCGCAAGGTCGGTCACGTCAACACCTACGGCGACGACCTGGACGACGTGCTGGAGCGCGCCCGTCACGCTGCCGGCTACCTGAGAGGCACGATCACCGAATGAGCCCCGCCCACCGGTCGCCCGACCACCGCGCCTCGACGAGCGCCGGCACCCACCACGCCCCGTCGGTGGGCGTCGTCATGGGGTCGGACTCCGACTGGCCCGTCATGGAGGCCGCCGCGAAGGCCCTCGACGAGTTCGAGATCGGCTACGAGGTCGACGTCGTCTCCGCGCACCGCATGCCGCGCGAGATGGTCGCCTACGGCGAGCAGGCCGCCGACCGCGGGCTGAAGGTGATCATCGCGGGTGCCGGCGGCGCCGCCCACCTGCCGGGCATGCTCGCCTCCGTCACCCCGCTTCCGGTGATCGGCGTCCCCGTCCCGCTGAAGTACCTCGACGGCATGGACTCACTGCTGTCGATCGTGCAGATGCCGGCCGGTGTGCCGGTCGCCACGGTCTCCGTCGGCGGGGCCCGCAACGCCGGTCTGCTCGCGGCCCGGATCCTCGCCGCCCACGACGAGGAACTCCTCGGCCGGATGCGGGACTTCCAGCAGGACCTCAACGACCAGGCCACCGAGAAGGGCAAGCGGCTGCGGGCCAAGGTCGACGGGGCGGCGGGCGGCTTCGGCTTCGGCGGCGGGAAGTGACCGCGGCGAGCGGCTCCCTGGACGAGGCCCGGGACCTGCTGCGCGCCTTCCCGGTCGTCGACGGCCACAACGACCTGCCGTGGGCGCTGCGCGAGCAGGTCCGCTACGACCTCGGCGCCCGGGACGTGGCCACCCGCCAGGACGCCCACCTGCACACCGACATCCCCCGGCTGCGGCAGGGCGGCGTCGGGGCGCAGTACTGGTCGGTGTACGTCCGCGCGGACCTGCCCGACCCGGTGGCGGCCACGCTGGAACAGATCGACTGCGTACGGCAGCTGCTCGACCGCCACCCGGCGGACCTGCGCCCCGCCCTGACGGCCGCCGACATGGAGGCCGCGCGCGAGGAGGGCCGTATCGCCTCGCTCATGGGTGCGGAGGGCGGCCACTCCATCGCGAACTCGCTCGGCACCCTGCGCGGCCTGTACGCGCTCGGCGTCCGCTATCTGACGCTCACCCACAACGACAACGTGGCGTGGGCGGACTCGGCGACGGACCGGCCGTCCGTCGGCGGGCTGTCGGCGTTCGGCCGCGAGGTGGTGCGCGAGATGAACCGCCTCGGCATGCTCGTCGACCTCTCCCACGTGGCGGCGACGACCATGCGGGACGCGCTGGACACCTCGACCGCGCCGGTGATCTTCTCGCACTCCTCGTCGCGCGCGGTGTGCGACCACCCCCGCAACGTCCCGGACGACGTGCTGGAGCGCCTGCCCGCCAACGGCGGCATGGCGATGGTGACGTTCGTGCCGAAGTTCGTGCTCCAGGCGGCCGTCGACTGGACGGCGGCGGCGGACGAGAACATGCGCGCCCACGGCTTCCACCACCTCGACACCACGGCCGAGGCGATGAAGGTGCACCGCGCCTTCGAGGAGAGCCACCCGCGCCCGGTCGCCACGGTGGCCACGGTGGCGGACCACCTCGACCACATGCGCGAGGTCGCGGGCGTCGACCACCTCGGCATCGGCGGCGACTACGACGGCACGGCCTTCACCCCGGACGGCCTGAATGACGTCTCCGGCTATCCGAACCTGATCGCCGAGCTGCTGGAACGCGGCTGGTCGAAGACCGACCTGGCCAAGCTGACCTGGCAGAACGCGGTGCGGGTGCTCGGTGCGGCCGAGGACGTCGCACGCGATCTGCGGGGCAGGCGGGGCCCGTCCAACGCCACCCTCGAGGACCTGGACGGCTGAACGACCGCACGCACGGGGCCCCGGAGCCGCTGAACGCCTCCGGGGCCCCGTGCGGCGTGCGCCGTGGCTTCCACCTGTCTGACGATTCCCGTCTGCCGCGCGACGCCGTGCACGCTCCCCCAAGCTCTCGGCTCCGCTCGAGCAGGGGGTATCCCCGCCGAGAGCACGCACCTGACGCCACGCGGCCGCCCCGCGGGCGACGACGCGCATGGTCGGACAGGCCTAGGCGTGCTCGATCCGGCACAGGCAGAAGGGGTGCCCGGCCGGGTCGGCGTACACGCGGAAGTCCTTCTTCTCGCTGTCCTCCAGGTCCAGCGGGCGCGCGCCCAGTGCCAGCACCTTCTCGTGCGCCGCGTCCATCTCCTCCCAGGTGGACCCGGCGTCGAAGTCGACGTGGAACTGCTGCGAGTTCCGGTCGGACCGCGGCCACTCCGGTGGCGTGTACCCGGCCGCCCGCTGGAAGGCGAGCCGCGGCCCGCCGGGCAGCGCGAGGACGACCCAGTCGTCGTCCTCGGCCCGTGGCGTGCCGCCGCCGACGCTCGCGTAGAAGTCCGCAAGCGCGTGCGGGTCGGGGCAGTCGATCACGACGGAACGGAAACGGGCCACAGCAGGCATCGAACCCTCCGGTGTCAGCAGGCGCACAGGCAGAACGGGTGCCCGGCCGGGTCCGCGTAGACCCGGAACGTCCGCGAGCGGTCCTCCGCGTCCAGCGGCTTGGCGCCGAGCGCCAGAACGCCCTGCTCGGCCCGGTCCAGGTCCTTGACGACCAGGTCCAGGTGGAACTGCTGCGAGGCGTCGGCCGACGGCCACTCCGGCGGCACGAACCCCGGTGCCTTCTGGAAGGCCAGCGCCCGGCCGCCGGGCAGCTTCAGGTCCACCCAGTCGCCCTGGTCCTCGATCGAGCCGCCGAGGACCTCGGCGTAGAAACCGGCGAGTGCGCGCGGGTCGGGACAGTCCAGAACGACGGGGCCCAGTTCGGCGAGAGCCATGAACTCCTCCTCCGGTCCGTGGTTACCCGTAGACTCGGGCAACCGGTAACGGTTACCCGATGGTCCCGTATCGCCGGTAACGACGCAACCGGGTTCGCGAGGTACCGTCGCTGGCATGAGTGACAGATCGCCCGCGCCCGGGGGCCTGGCGCTGGTGGAGTCCCTGGTCAACACGCTGGACCTCGCGACGGGTGCCGACTCGCTCGACACGGCCGACGGCCGGGCGCGCTTCGGGATCACCGAGGGGGACCTGCCGCAGGCGCGCGACCTGCGCGAGTCGCTGCGCGCGGCCCTGCTCGCCCACGCCGGGCACCCGCCGCACCGCGAGGTGACCCCGCTCACCGACCTGCTGGCCCGGGCACCGCTGGTGCTGACGATCGACGGACAAGACGGCTCCGCGGCCCTCGCCCCGGCCGACGCCGGCCCGCTGCTCTCCCGCGTGGCGGCCGCCGTCGCCGACGCGCTCGTCACGGGCACCTGGTCCCGGCTGAAGGCCTGCGAGGCGGTGACCTGCCACTGGGCGTACTACGACCGCAGCCCGGCCGGACGCGGCCGCTGGTGCTCCATGGCCGTGTGCGGGGCGCGTGCGAAGATGCGCCGCTACCGGGCCAGGGAGACGCAGGAGACACCGGGGGCATAGGGGCATAGGGGGCGCCCCGCAGCGGTGCCGTCCTCCCGCCCGACGTGCCGTCAGCGGATCGGGGTGCCGGCCCGGCCGGTCCCGACGGAACCGCCCCCCGCACGCCGGGAGTTCCCCGCTCGCGCCGCGGCCGGATGGTGCAGAATGCGACACGACGCCGGTTCGGCCGACTGAGCCTCGGCCGAACCGGCGTCGCCGCTTCCCGCGTCGGCCCCCGGGCACGCGCCGCCGATGCCGCGATCGCGGGCCGCGCACAGCCCGCCGGGCTCCCGTGCCGCTCCGGGCCCCGCCGCCGCTACGGCCGGCTCACGCGGTCGGGCGTCCCATCGCGCGGTAGGTCCAGTCCGCCCGGCGCCACAGCTCCGGGTCCAGGGCGTTGCGGCCGTCGAGGACGATCCGGGCCGCCGCGACCTCGCCGAGCTCGGCCGGATCCAGCTCGCGGAACTCCTGCCACTCCGTCAGGTGCAGCACGACGTCGGCGCCCCGGACGGCCTCCCGCGCGGAGTCGGCGTAACCGAGTGTCGGGAAGATCCGGCGGGCGTTGTCCATGCCCTTGGGGTCGTACACCGTCACCTGGCCGCCCTGCAGGTGGATCTGGCCGGCGACGTTCAGGGCGGGTGAGTCGCGCACGTCGTCCGAGTCCGGCTTGAACGTGGCGCCGAGCACGGCCACCCGCTTGCCGAGGAACGGCCCGCCGCCGAGCGCCTGCCGGGCCAGCTCCACCATCTGCCCGCGCTGGCGCATGTTGATGGAGTCGATCTCGCGCAGGAACGTCAGCGCCTGG
This sequence comes from Streptomyces sp. NPDC003697, assembly GCF_053587115.1. Taxonomy (NCBI): domain Bacteria; kingdom Bacillati; phylum Actinomycetota; class Actinomycetes; order Kitasatosporales; family Streptomycetaceae; genus Streptomyces; species Streptomyces sp. NPDC003697. The sequence continues at coordinate 23,438 of NZ_JBSFNN010000076.1, read as the reverse complement.
TCCGCGCCCAGCTCACCGGCGCGCGCCATGAACGCCCTGATGTCCTTGGGCAGGCAGCCGCCGCCGAAGCCGATGCCGGCCCGCAGGAACTTCCGCCCGATCCGGTCGTCGTACCCGATCGCCTCGGCCAGTTTGGCCACATCGCCGCCCGCGGCCTCGCACACCTCCGCCATGGCGTTGATGAAGGAGATCTTCGTGGCCAGGAAGGAGTTCGCGGAGGTCTTCACCAGTTCCGCGGTCGGGAAGTCGGTCACCACGAACGGGGAGCCCTCCGCGACCGGCGTCGCGTAGACCTCGCGCAGCAGCTTCTCGGCCCGCTCACTGCGCACGCCGACCACGATCCGGTCCGGGTGCAGCGTGTCCTGGACGGCGAACCCCTCGCGCAGGAACTCCGGGTTCCACGCCAGCTCGGCGTCCGCGCCCGCGGGGGCGAGTTCGGCGATCGTCCGGGCCAGCCGGTCCGCCGAGCCGACCGGGACGGTCGACTTTCCGACGACCAGGGCGGGACCGGTCAGGTGCGGGGCGAGCGAGGCGACCGCGGAGTCGACGTAGGACATGTCGCAGGCGTACTCGCCGTGCTTCTGCGGGGTGTTCACGCAGAGGAAGTGGACGTCGCCGAACGCGGCGGCCTCGGCGAAGTCCATCGTGAAGCGCAGCCGGCCGCTGGAGCCCTCGATCCCGGCGACGTGCCTGCGCAGCAACTCCGCCAGCCCGGGCTCGTACATGGGGACCTCGCCCCGCTGGAGCGTCTCGATCTTCTCGGGGACGACGTCGAGCCCCAGCACCTCGAACCCGAGCTCGGCCATGGCCGCGGCGTGCGTCGCGCCGAGGTAACCGGTGCCGATCACGGTGATCTTCAGGCTCATTGGGGTGCTCCAGGAGGGATGATGGTGATGCGGGCCCGAGCATATCCGGGGCATGCGAGGGCCCTTCGCCGGGCAAGGTCCCCGCTGTCGCCAAGCTCACGTGTCCGATCACGTGAGCGGCCCTCTACTATTCGAGTTACTTAACGGTAATTAGCGTCCATCAGTGGTCGTTATTGGGAGCGTGAGAGACCTTGGCCGGATCGGCTGACTTCGACCTGTACCGCCCGTCCGAGGAGCACGACATGCTCCGCGACGCCGTCCGCTCGCTGGCCGAGGCGAAGATCGGGCCGTACGCCGCCACGGTGGACGAGGAGGCCCGCTTCCCGCAGGAGGCGCTCGACGCCCTCGTCGCGAACGACCTCCACGCGGTGCACGTGCCCGAGGAGTACGGCGGCTCGGGCGCGGACGCGCTCGCCACCGTCATCGTGATCGAGGAAGTCGCCCGCGTCTGCGCGTCCTCCTCCCTGATCCCCGCCGTGAACAAGCTCGGTTCGCTGCCGGTGATCCTCTCCGGCTCCGAGGAACTGAAGAAGAGGTACATGACGCCGCTCTCCAAGGGCGACGGGATGTTCTCGTACTGCCTCTCCGAGCCCGAGGCCGGCTCGGACGCCGCGGGCATGAAGACCCGCGCGGTCCGTGACGGGGACCACTACGTCCTCAACGGCGTCAAGCGCTGGATCACCAACGCGGGCGTCTCCGAGTACTACACGGTCATGGCCGTCACCGACCCCGACAAGCGCTCCAAGGGCATCTCCGCCTTCGTCGTCGAGAAGTCCGACGAAGGCGTGTCCTTCGGCGCCCCGGAGAAGAAGCTCGGCATCAAGGGCTCCCCGACCCGCGAGGTCTACTTCGACAACGTCCGCATCCCCGCCGACCGCATGATCGGCGAGGAGGGCACCGGCTTCGCCACGGCGATGAAGACGCTGGACCACACCCGCATCACCATCGCCGCCCAGGCCCTCGGCATCGCCCAGGGCGCCCTCGACTACGCCAAGGGCTACGTCAAGGAGCGCAAGCAGTTCGGCAAGCCGATCGCCGACTTCCAGGGCATCCAGTTCATGCTCGCCGACATGGCGATGAAGATATCGGCCGCCCGTGCCCTGACCTACCAGGCCGCCGCCGCCTCCGAGCGCGGCGACGCCGACCTCACGTACCTGGGCGCCGCGGCCAAGTGCTTCGCCTCGGACGTCGCCATGGAGGTCACCACGGACGCCGTCCAGCTCCTCGGCGGCTACGGCTACACCCGCGACTACCCGGTCGAGCGCATGATGCGCGACGCCAAGATCACGCAGATCTATGAGGGCACGAACCAGGTCCAGCGGATCGTGATGGCCCGCAACCTGCCGTGACCGGCGGACCGTCACGACAACAGCCCATGGCGGACGCCGGGGCTGTTGTCGTGCCTCCGGCGCCGGCGGTGGCCGTGCGCGGCGGTCACCGGCGGTGCCCGGGCCCGGGGTTGTGACCCGGACGGCGTAGGTGTGCGGTCGCGTCCGAATGGCGCGCGGCGGCGACCGGGCGTACGACGGAAGGGCACAGGGCCCGCCCCGGGGCCCCTCTGTCTCCGAGGAGGAGCCATGACCCAGCCCGGAACCATGACCGCCATGAGCAAGGAGATGCAGGACTGCGTCAACGCGTGCATGACCTGCCACAGCATCTGCGAGGAGGCCATGAGCGCCTGCATGCAGAAGGGCGGCCAGGCCCAGATGCAGATCATGCGCGCGCTCATGGACTGCTCCGAGACCACGCGGATGTGTGCCGACATGATGATGCGGCGCTCGCCCATGGCGGGCGACATGTGCGCGTTGTGCGCCAAGGCCTGCGACATGTGCGCCGAGGCGTGTATGTCCATGCCCGACGACAACATGATGATGCGCTGCGCCGAGGCGTGCCGTCGCTGCGCGGAGATGTGCCGCGCCATGGCCGGCACCCGGATGTAGCACCGGCGCCCCAAGGCCACGGAGCCCCCGCGGTCACTGCCCGCGGGGGCTCTCCCTGTGCCGCCGTCCGCCGGCCGGTCAGTTCCCGGAGACGGTGACCTTCTCGTCGTTCTTCAGCTCGTCCACCAGCGTCTTCACCTTCGCCTTGTCCCAGAGGAGGTTGCCGCCGGAGGAACCGGAGATCGGCATGTTCATGGACGTGCCGTCTCCGCCGCTGACGCCCTTCATCGCCCAGAACATGGACGCCAGGTCCCACAGGCCCATGTCCTTGTCGACGATGAGCGAGTCCAGGCCCGCGCCCATGGTCGGGTAGAGCTTGAAGGGGTTCAGTACCGTCGACGGGGTGGCGACCTGGTGGGCCAGGGCGGAGAGGAACTTCTGCTGGTTCTTGGTGCGTTCCAGGTCGCTCGCCGCGAAGGCGTGCCGGGTGCGGACGAAGGCGAGGGCCTGCTCGCCGTTCAGCGTCTGCTCGCCCGCCTGGAAGTCGGCGCCGGAGTACTTGTCCTTGAACGCCTTGTCTATGGTGATGTCCACGCCGCCGACCGCGTCCACGATGTTCGCGAAGCCGGCGAAGCCGATCTCCACGTAGTGGTCGATGTGCAGGCCGGTGTTGAACTCGACGGCGCGCACCAGCAGCGTCGGCCCGTCCTCGGCGTAGGCGGCGTTCAGCTTCGTGTGGCGGCCCGTGCCCTGGAATCTCTTGCCGGACTCGGAGCCGACGTACGTCGGGATCTCCACGTCGGAGTCGCGCGGCAGCGAGATCAGCGTGTCGCCGTTGCTGCCGACGTGCAGGATCATCATCGAGTCCGTGCGCTTGCCCTCGGCGGAGCCGGTGTGCAGCTTCTTCTTGTCCTCGGCCGACAGCCCGGCGCGGCTGTCGGAGCCCACGATCAGGTAGTTCGTGCCCTCGCCGGCCTCCGGCCGGTCGATCACCCGGGACAGGTCGACCTCGCGGTGGAGCTTGGAGTCGGCCCAGAAATAGGTCGCCACGGAGGTGACGATCAACACGGTCACCAGGGTGAGCGCCGTCAGCTTGATCCGGCGGCGCCAGTCCGGGGCGGGACGCTGTCCGCCGTAGCCGCCGCCGGGGCCGCCCGGACCGCCGTAGACCTGACCGGTGTTGTAGCCGCTGCCGTATCCGCCGTCGTCGTATCCGCGGCCGTCGACGTACGACGGCTGCTGCGGCACCCCGTACGGCGGCGCCGAGGGGCCGGGGCGCCCGGGGGTGCCCTGCCCGGGCGACGCCGCCGGGCCGCGCCGGACCTGGCGCATCACCCGCGCGCCCTCCGGCTGTGCGCCGGTGCTGCCGCGTCCGTACCGAGCGCCGCGGTTGTCGTCGGACCATCCCTCGGGCCAATCATTCATGGGCCTTAGTGTGCAGGGCGCGGCCATATGGCTTACAAGGGCCGTCGGAAAATCGGGTCACGGCTGTTGCGAACCCGACACATATAGTCCGAATGTCGGTTCACATAGGGTGGAGGGCATGACACACCAGGCCCCCGCCACCGCACCCGGCACGTCGGACCTCCCGGGCAAGCCGACCTCGGCGTCCCGGACCACCCTCAGCCACATCATGACCCACAACGACACGAACCTTCTGGGCACGGTGCACGGCGGTGTGATCATGAAGCTGGTCGACGACGCCGCGGGCGCGGTGGCCGGCCGGCACAGCGGCGGACCGGCGGTCACCGCGTCGATGGACGAGATGGTCTTCCTGGAGCCGGTCCGCGTCGGCGACCTGGTGCATGTGCAGGCCCAGGTCAACTGGACCGGGCGGACCTCGATGGAGGTCGGCGTGCGGGTCCTGGCCGAGCGCTGGAACGAGTCCGCCCCGCCCACCCACGTCGGCTCGGCGTACCTGGTCTTCGCCGCGGTGGACGCCGACGGCAGGCCGCGCCCCGTGCCGCCGGTCGCCCCCGAGACCGAGCAGGACCGGCGGCGCTACCAGGAGGCGCAGATCCGCCGCACCCACCGCCTGGCCCGCCGCCGGGCGATCAGGGAACTGCGGGAGAGGCGGGCGGCGGAGGGCTACGAGGACTGAGGCGCCGTCGCGCCGTCGTCAGCGGCACACCACCTCGTCGCCCGTCGTCACCTCGGCCGCGCTCCTGGCCGGGTCCTGGACCCGTACCCTGCGCACCTGACGGAAGTCGGCCCCCGCGACGACCTTCAGCGTGGCGCCCTGCCCCGGCATCGCCCGCAACTCGCTGCCGGGCAGCGCGACGGCCAGCGCCCTGGCCGACCGGTCCCAGCGGGGGTCGTACAGCACGAGCGTCCGCCGCACGCCCCGCCGGCTGGAGTCCACCGGGGTCCGCGTCGTCCGGAACCCGGCCGCCGCGAGCGCCGTGTCGACCCGTCTGCCGAGCCCCACGGTGCCGGTGCCGTTCTCCACCTGGACCCGGATCAGCGGCGGCGGGACCTCGACGGCCGCGGGGGCGGCCGGCCGGCGCCGGGGCCGGTGCGCCGCCAGCGGCCGGTCCTCGCGCAGCGCGTGGAAGAGCCGGTCCGCCTCGGCCCGGTCCCACTTCACCGTCGAGCCCAGGCCCTTGACGGGGTAGGCCATCTGCCCGATCGGGACGGTCGTGAACTCCGAGGAGGAGGGGGAGAAGTCCCGCATCGCCCGTCCCAGGTCCAGCAGCTCGTCCGTGCCGAAGCCCTTGTCCGCGCGCACGGAGCCCAGCACGGCCCGTGTCACGTCCCGGAACCTCAGGGGGTTCAGCAGCACCCGCGAGGAGGTCGCCCGCTCGATCAGCGCGGCGAGGAAGTGCTGCTGGCGCTTCATCCGGCCCAGGTCGCCGGCCCCGTCGATGTGCCGCGAGCGCACGTACTGCAGGGCCTGCCCGCCGTTGAGCGTGTGGGGCCCCGGGGGCAGGTCGAGGCCGGTGTAGAGGTCCTGCAGCGGGGCGGCGGTGCACATCTGCACCCCGCCGAGGACGTCGACCGTCCGCATGAAGGTGGTGAAGTCCACCTCCAGGTAGTGGTCGATCTTCAGCCCGGTCATGTCCTCGACCGTGCGCACGGTCAGCCGGGGCCCGCCCTCGGCGTACGCGGCGTTCAGCTTGACCGGGTGCGGTTCGTGCCGCCGTCCGGTGTTCCGGTCGATGTGCGCGGGCAGCTCGACGTAGGAGTCCCGCGGCAGGCTGACCACGCTGGCCCGTTCCCGGTCCTGCGACAGGTGCACGAGCATCATCGTGTCCGTGCAGTGGCAGGGCTGCCCGCCGAGCCGGTACTCCCGCCGCTCGCGCTCGCCGATCCGGTCCCGGCCGTCGGTGCCGACCAGCAGGACGTTCAGGCCGTGGCCGGCCTGGGGGCGGTTCTTCATGTCGCTGAAGGGGTCGACGCGGGCGATGTCCGCGTCCAGGCTGCTCACCACGGCGTGGCCGATGCCCGCGGAGGCGAGCATCACCACGGACAGCGTGGTCACCGCCCGCATGGCCCAGCGCGGCCGCCTTCGCCCCCTGGGGTGACGCGGCGCGTGGGCCGGCCGCGGCGAAGCGGCGGCCGGTCGGGGCCGGCGCGGTGACGGCGCGGGCGGCCGGGGCGGTGTGGCGGGCATGCGGGGACACCTCCGCGGAAGGCGTGGGTGGGATCCGTGTGCACGGTAGGCCCATACGATCGGCTGACCGGGGCAACGGCCCATGCGGCGCGCACCGGTGTCCCCCGTTCGCGGTAACGTGAGCACCGATGAACGCCAAGCCCGACGTGCGGCTCCCCGCCGTTTCTGTGATCATGCCCGTCCTCAACGAGGAGCGGCATCTGCGCGGAGCCGTCCAAGCGATCCTCGCGCAGGAGTACGCCGGCGAGATGGAGGTCGTGATCGCCCTCGGTCCGTCCACGGACCGCACGGACGAGATCGCCGCCGAACTCGCCGGTGACGACCCGCGCGTGCACACGGTCCCGAACCCGACCGGACGCACCCCGGCCGCGCTGAACGCGGCGATCAAGGCCTCCCGTCACCCGGTCGTGGTCCGGGTCGACGGCCACGGGATGCTGTCGCCGGACTACATCGCCACGGCGGTACGGCTCCTGGAGGAGACCGGCGCGCAGAACGTCGGCGGCATCATGCACGCCGAGGGCGAGAACGACTGGGAGCACGCGGTCGCCGCCGCGATGACGTCCAGGATCGGCGTCGGCAACGCGGCGTTCCACACCGGCGGCGAGGCGGGCCCGGCCGAGACGGTCTACCTGGGCGTCTTCCGCCGCGAGGCGCTGGAGCGCCAGGGCGGCTACAACGAGGAGTTCATCCGCGCCCAGGACTGGGAGCTCAACTTCCGCATCCGGGAGGCGGGCGGGCTCATCTGGTTCTCGCCGGAGCTGAAGGTGTCCTACCGGCCCCGTCCGAGCGTCAGGGCCCTGGCCCGGCAGTACAAGGACTACGGCCGCTGGCGGCACGTCGTCGCCCGCTACCACGAGGGCTCCATCAACCTGCGCTACCTCGCCCCGCCGACCGCGCTGTGCGCCGTCGCGGCCGGGATCGTGGTGGGCGCGGCCCTGACCCCCTGGGGCTTCGTGGTCCCCGGCGGCTACCTGGCGGCGATCGTCGCCGGGTCGGTGCCGGCGGGGCGGGGCCTGCCGGTCGCGGCGCGGCTGCGGATACCGGTCGCCCTCGCCACCATGCACATGTCGTGGGGCTGGGGGTTCCTGACCAGCCCCCGCTCCCTGGCGAAGAAGGTCATCGCCTCCCGGCGCCCGGCGGTCGTCGCCGCCGGGTGACCGCCCGACCGCGGCGAACGTGCCGAGGGCCCCACTCCGCCGGCCGGAGAGGGGCCCTTCGCGTGGGTCGCCGTGTGCGGGCCGCCGCCGGCTACCAGCGGTAGGGCGCGTACACGGGCATGCACTGGCTGCTGTCGGACCCGTTGATGGCGTCGGCGGTCACCGGGACGTCCCCGGCCTTGGGCGCCGTCTGCTTCGGATAGGTGCTGCCGGTACGCCAGTCGGCGCCCACGAGGACGGTGACGCCGGATACGTCGGTGGACTTCTTCACCGAACTCGCCGGAATGCCCAGGGCCTTGGCGACCCGCTGGGCGTCGCCCTCGAGTTCGGCGCTCGGGTAGCGCACGACCGTCCTGCCCTCGGACAGCGCGGCCGCGGTGTCCGCCGTCGCCTTGGTGAAGCCTTTCTGCACAAGCAGCTGCGTGATCGTGCTCGCCCGGCCGGAGACCGGGGCGAGCATCGAGGTCCGGGTGGCGTTCTGCACGAGCACGCCGATCTGGCCGTCCGCGTCGGTGGGCGCCTTCGTCGCCGCCGGAGCCGCGCTCGCCTGCGCCTTCCCGGACGCCGCACCGCCGCCCTTGTCGAAGGGGACGTCGTCGCGGATCATCGACCAGACCTTCTCGGCGTCCGATCCGGGCACCAGGTGGTTGCGGTCCTGCGGGTCCTCCACGGTCGGCATCGTCGTCATGGTGATGCGGTCGGTGGGGATGGTCTTCAGCTGCATGCCCAGGTCGTACAGCTTCTTGACCGTGCCGATCTCCTCGGACACCTTCAGCGACTTGGTGGCCGCCTCCGCCAGGTCCGTCAGCCGGCCGGTGTCGAAGACGTTCTGGCTCTTCAGCGTGCGGATCATCGAGTTCATGTACATGTGCTGGGCCTTGGCCCGCCCCAGGTCGCTGGAGAAGGCGTGCCGGGTGCGCAGCCACTGCAGCGCCTGTTCGCCCTGCACCTTGTGCGTGCCGGCCGTCAGCTTCAGCCCGGAGCCGCCGGGGACGCCGGGCAGCGGACGGTCCCAGACGTTGTTCTCCACGCACACCTCGACGCCGCCGATGGCGTCCGCCATCTTCACCACGCCCGCGAAGTCGATCGTCATCCAGTGGTCGATGTAGACACCGGTGAGGTTCTCCCAGGTGGCGAGCGTGCAGCCGGCGCCGCCACGGCTCAGCGACTCGTTGATGATCCTGGTGACGGGCGGGTAGACGTCGCCCGTGTCCGGGTCGGTGCACCGGGGGATGTCGACGCGGGTGTCGCGCGGGATGCTCACCACGGCGGCGCTCTTGCGGTCCGCGGACAGGTGGATCAGCATCTGCACGTCGCCCAGCGGTGGGCTGCCGCGGTTCTCCCTGCTGCCGCCCAGCTTGACGTTCTCGGCAGAATTGCGGCTGTCGGAGCCGATCAGCAGGATGTTCGTCGGCGTCTGGCCGGCCGCGTTCGGCTCGCTCCTGTGCGCCTTGGAGTCGCCGCTGCTGCGCTGCCCCTTGCGGATGTTGCTGTTGAGGTGCTGGTAGTACAGGTATCCGGCGGCCGCCGTCCCCAGTATCAGCAGCGAGAGGACCGACGCGAACCAGCGCAGTATCCGATGTCTGCCCCGGGTCCGGCCGCGGCGCCGCCGGCCGTTCCGCCGCCCGTCGCCGTCTCTGCCGGAGCCGTCGTCCTCCGCCGGTGTCCCGTCCGGACCGCCGTCCGCACCCCCCAGGTCACCGCCGTGCCGGACGTCCGACCGCGTTCCCTCCCCGCGCACACTGCTCCGCGTCATGTCCCCTGCCTCCCCACCCTCTGCGCCGTCGACGAGCTGTCCTGCGTCCCGTTAGACGCGTGAGAGGCCCGGAAGGTGGCGTACCGCGCTCAACTGGCGCACTGAACCTTGTCCGCCGTGGACTTCTCCACGTCCGGCGCCTTCGCCGGAGCCGTCAGGGACACGCCCGCACCCTTGAAGTCCTGACCCAGCGTCAGTGTCATCGTCGGCAGGCCCTGGGCGTTGGTGACGCTCTCGCCCGGCTTCAGCGCGGACCCGGGCAGACCCATCAGCGCGGCGAGCCTGCGCGCCTGGGGTGCCTGGTCCGGAGCGTACTCGAGCGTGGTGCGGCCGAGCGTCCGCGGTGCGTTGCCCGCGTTCTCCGACTTGGTCACGCCCTTGCTGTTCTGCAGCCAGGAGAGGGTCTCCTGGGCGCTGCCGCCGGGGGCGCCGCCGTTGAGGATGCGCACCCGCACCTCGGAGGCCTCGGACTGGGTGCCCTTGAGCCGGGCGGCCGCGGCGTCCTTGGCCGCCTTCTCCTTCTTCTTCACGTCGGTGAAGGAGACGTCGTGCTGGATGGCGTCGAAGACCTGCGGAGCCGTGGACTGGTTGAGCACGACGGTGGCCCTGACCTTCTCGGCGGGGTTGTCCACCACCGGGACCGTCAGGAAGGTGATGTTCTTCGTCGGCACCTTCTTCAGCTCCAGTGCCACGTCCTTGAGCGTGCTCACCTTGCCGATGCCCTTGTCGACGGTGAGCGCCTTCGTGGCCGCCTCGGCCAGCTTGTACAGCTTGGTCGGGTCGGTGAGCGTGTCGCCGGAGGACATCTTGCGCATCAGCGAGCTGAGGAACTGCTGCTGCACCTTGATGCGGTCCAGGTCGCCCTGGTTGCCGAAGCTGTGCCGGGTGCGGACGAAGGCCAGGGCCTGCTCGCCCTGCACGGTGGACGCGCCCGCCGGCAGGTCCAGGTGCGACTCCTTGTCCTTGACGGCGTGCTGGAGGCACACGTCCACCCCGCCCACCGCCGTCGTCAGGGTCTTCACCGCGTTGAAGTCGGCCATCATGAAGTGGTCGACGGAGATGCCCATGACCTCCTTGACGGTCCGCATGGTGCAGCCGGGGTCGCGGCCGTCCTGGCCGAGGCTCGTGTTGAAGCGGACGTTGTCGGTGCCGGGGACGATCTTGGTGCTGCCGTCGGGCTGCTTCGTCGGGCAGTCCGGGACGTTCACGAGGAGGTCGCGCGGGATGCTCAGCGCGGTCGCGTTGGTCCGGTCCTTGGAGACGTGCAGCAGGATGTTGGTGTCGGCGTGCCCGACGCTGCCCTTGTCGCCGTAGCCCTGGTTGCCCGCACCGGTGCGCTTGTCGGTGCCGATGATGAGGATGTTGAAGGCGTCGTCCTTGCTGAAGCCGTTCTTGCCCGCGCTGCCGACGTCCGTCGTCGTGACGTTGCCCTCGAGGTGCTTGAGGTAGAGGTAGCCGGCGCCGCCGACGGCGACCAGGACGAGTGCCATCCCGCCGCCGGTCCACATCACGGCCTTCTTGGCCTTCGACTTCTGCTTCGCCGGCCGGCGGCCCCGCCGGCCGGCCTGCACGGCCTCCTCGGGCCCTCCGTGGCGCCGCGGGCCGGGCACGGTGCGGCCGGGGGCCGTGCCCCTGGACGCCTCCGGGCGCTCCGGCCGGCCGCGGCCCGATGCGGACGCGCGGCTCTCGGCCGCCGCGCCGCGCCCGCCGCGCGAGGCGGCTCTGCGTGGCCCCGGCACCGCCGACTGCGCAGCGGAAGGGGTCAGTCGCAGTTCGTATTCACCGGTGTCCGGGTTGAGTACCCACTGGTCTGCGGGATCGATGTTGTCCGCCCGCCCACGGCCTTGCGCGTCCACGGTTGTCCGAATCCTCCGTCGGGGCCACGCGGCGCCTTGCCCCCTCAAGGCACTCAGGTCTGCTCACACAGTGCACGACCCCAGGAATGACCTCGCGGCCGGGTGCACCGGATCGCTCACACTATCCGCCCAGTTCAGCGCCGGGCGACGCCCGTGACAAATTCCACGCCCCTACAACTGGGCAATCCGCCCATTTCCCTGGACAAAAGTTCGCCCTTGGCCGTGGTTTTACTCGCAGCGGACCTGGTTCGGGCGGTGCCACCGGGGAGGGCGAATGTGGAAGGAAGGCGTCCGGTCGGCCCGCCGGCCCGTTCACGGCCGCGCCCCGGGCCCCGGCTCGGCACCGACTGTGACCGCGCGACTCCCGAGCGCGCCGGAAAAAGGCCCCTTCCGCTTCTCCCGCGGTAATGGAGGACGGCCGACGGCGGAATGCGAATTCCGGTGTCGAATGCCGTGCGAGTTCCCCGGTGGCCTTCACGGCCTTCCGTGCCGCCCCGGGGTCAGCGGGCCGTGGCCGTGACGCGCTCGCTCTCGACCCGCTGGGCCAGCTTCTCCGCGTCCAGCCGGTCCAGGTTGCGGCACAGCACCACCGATCCGCCGGCGGCCAGCGGCGCGTACAGTCCGGCGCTCAGCCCCTCCCACGTGTCGTAGGGCAGGCCGGACAGCAATCGGGAGCCGGGCCCCGTCAGGTCGAGCGCCGGCGCGTCCGTACGGGCCCGCTCCACGACCTCCGCCGCCGTGTGCTCGGCACCGGCCACGATCAGCGCCGGGGCCTCCGGGTCCACCGGCGCGAACGGTGCGAACCGGTCGCCCTGCCCCGGCACCTCGACGGCGTAGTCGAGGAAGCCCTCCGGCGGCTGCGGGAACCGGCCGCCCAGCGGCCGCAGCGCCAGTGCGACGCGCTCCCCGGAGCAGGCGCGCGCCGCCTGAAGCGTGTCCGGCCCGCTCACCACGACGTCGGCCGCCGCCGCGTTCCCGGCCACGTCCGCGACCGCCCCCACCGACGCGCAGGCCAGTAGCCATACCGCCGTCTGCCAGTGCGCCGGCAGCAGCAGTGCCACCCGGTCGCCCGGACCCGCGGCGAGGTCGCCCTGGAGGAGGTTGGCGGTCTTGGCCACCCAATTGGCGAAGGTGGCCACGGACAGTTCGACGCGCTCGCCGGTGGCGTCGTCGTAGTAGGTGACCAGGGGGCATCCGGGGTCCGCGGCGAGCGCGGAACGCAGCAGGTCGGCGGGGGTGCGTTCGGTGGCGTTCACCCGGGCAAGGGTACGCGGCGCACCGGCCTGCCGCCGGGCGGCGGGGCCACCGGTTCGGCGGAACGCCGGCCGACGGACCGTCAGTTCCCGTATGGACAGGAATATGTGATTATGTCCAAGATCAGGGGCATGCGTGGACACGGATTCCTTGCTTTCTTCCTCGGCGCCGGCTGTGCGGCCGTCATCGCCCTTCCGCTCGCCCTCCCCGCGGCCGCGAGCCCTTTCCCGGCCGCGGGGACGCCCGGCGCGGGCGGCGGACCGGCCCGATGGCGGACCACCGGACTGGCCGTGCCCGGCAGCACCCAGTCCCTGCCCCTGGCACCCCTCACTCCCGACCGCGCCACCGGCGCCACCCGCGAGCAGGGCCTGTACCGCGCGCACGTGGGGCACTTCTCCCTCGTCGGCGTGGTCTGGGACGACCCGGCCACCGCACTGCACGGCACCGTCCGCGTCCGCACCCGTTCGGCCGCCACCGGCGCCTGGTCGGGACGGCAGGACGTCGAGGTCCACAACACCGCCCACGGCGCCGACCCGGACAGCGAGGAGCGCACTTCCGGGCGGGTGCGCGGCGCCACCGCGCCGCTGTGGGTGGGCGAATCCGACGGCATCGAGGTGCGGGTCCGCGCGGACCCCGGCCCCCGGGGCCGGGGCAGCGGCCCCCACGCCGGACCGCCGCTGCCCTCGGGGCTCCGCGTCGAACTCGTCGACCCCGGCACCGAGTCCGCGGCGCGGGGCGCCCAGGCCCGCCGCCCGCACACCGGGGACCGGGTGGCCGGGACGTCCGGGGCGTCCGCCGCCTTGGCGGCGCGGGCCGCGTCCGCCGCCAACGCCGGCCTCGCCCCGCCCGGGGCCGCCGGGATCCCGGCGCTCGGCAGGGAGGCGACGCGGGAGGAGACGCTCGCCCCGCGCGGCGGGGAACCGACGACGTCGCAGCGCGTCAAGCCGTACATCGGACCGCGCCCGGGCATCGCCGGCCGGGACGTCCACCGTGCGCCGTCGGGCGTCCGTCCCCAGCGGGGCCGCGCGCCACGCGTCGCCGGGTCCGCCGTCACGCGCCCGAAGGGCCCGCCGTCGTCGACCGCCGGGCCCCACCGACCGCCGCCCGGGCGTCCGTCATGCGTCGGTGCGGCTCGGCGTGTCCGGCCTGGCGGACACGGGCGCGGTGTGGAGGGCGGGGTGGGTCAGCTCACCGCCTCACGCAGGGTCCCGGGTTCCTGGGACTCGGACGCCCGTCCGAGGGCGGCGTCCAGGTCCGCCCACAGGTCGTCCACGTCCTCCAGTCCCACGGACATACGCAGCAGCTTGTCGCCGACTCCGGCGCCCCGCCGGTCCTCGGCGTCCACGATGCGGTGACTGATGGAGGCCGGGTGCTGGATGAGGGTGTCCACGCTGCCCAGGCTGACGGCCGGGGTGACCAGACGGACCCCGGCGATGACGGCGTGCGGGTCGCCGTGCACCTCGAAGGCGACCATCGCGCCGCCGAGGCGCGGGTAGTGGACCCGGGAGACGCGCGGGTCGGACGCCAGCCGGCGGGCCAGTTCGGCGGCGGTGGACGACGCGGCCCATACCCGCACCGGCAGCGTGGACAGCCCCCGCAGCAGCAGATAGCCGGCGAGCGGGTGCAGGACTCCGCCCGTGGCGAACCGCACCTGCCGCAGCCGTCGGGCGAACTCCTCGTCGCACGCCACGACGCCCGCCAGCACGTCGCCGTGCCCGCCGAGGTACTTGGTGGCGCTGTGCAGCACCAGCCGCGCGCCGTGCTCGGCGGGGCGCTGCAGCACCGGCGTGGCGAAGGTGTTGTCGACGAGGAGGGGCACGGACCCGCAGGCGTGGGCCACGGCCCGCAGGTCCACCTCGGCCAGCGTCGGGTTGGCGGGCGACTCGACGATCACCATCCCGGTGTCCGGGCGCAGGGCCTCCGTGATGCCGGCCGGATCGGTCCAGGTCACCTCCGTGCCGAGCAGGCCCGCGGTCAGCAGGTGGTCGCTGCACCCGTACAGCGGCCGTACGGCCACCACGTGCCGCAGGCCCGTACCGGCCCGGGCCAGGAGGACCGCGCTGAGCGCGGCCATGCCGCTGGCGAAGGCGACCGCGGCCTCGGTGCCCTCGAGGCGGGCGAGGGCCGTCTCGAAGCGGGCGACGGTCGGGTTGCCCAGGCGGCCGTAGACCGGGGAGCCCTCCAGCTCGGCACCCTCGGCGGCGAAGGCGTCGATCCGCGCCGCCTCACCGCGGCTGTCGTAGGAGGGGTAGGTGGTGGACAGGTCGATCGGCGGGGCGTGCAGTCCCTGCCGGGCGAGGTCGTCACGGCCTGCGTGCACGGCCTCGGTGGCCAGTGCCCTGGGTGCGGTGCGCACGTCGTCGTGCGCGCGGCTGCGGCTTGAGTCCATGGGCGGAAGGGTGAACACCGAACGGGGGCACGGCGCCACATCACGTGTACCGTTCGCCATATGGCCGAATCTGTCGTACTGGATCCGGTGGATCTCCACCTGCTGCGGCTGCTGCAGAACGACGCCCGGACCACCTACCGCGATCTCGCCGCCCGGGTCGGGGTCGCGCCTTCGACGTGCCTGGACCGGGTGACCCGGCTGCGCCGCTCCGGCGTGATCCTCGGCCACCGGCTGCAGCTCGATCCGGCCAGGCTGGGCCGGGGTCTTCAGGCGCTGCTGTCCGTCCAGGTGCGGCCGCACCGGCGGGAGTTGGTGGGCCCGTTCGTGGAGCGGATCCGGGCGCTGCCGGAGTCGCGGACCGTCTTCCACCTGACCGGTCCGGACGACTACCTCGTTCATGTCGCGGTCGCGGACATGGCCGACCTGCAACGGCTGGTCCTGGACGAGTTCACGGCCCGGCGGGAGGTGGCGCGGGTGGAGACCCGGCTGATCTTCCAGCAGTGGGACTGCGGTCCGCTGCTGCCGCCCGGCGCCGGGCCCGGCTCGCCGTCAGCTGAATCGGGGTGACGCGGGCCACGCCTCCGTACGAGGATGGTGCGCATGTCAGAGACCAAGAGCCCGCTGCCCCGTCAGGTCGCCGACGCCTACGTCGACGACCTGATCGCCCTCGACCCGGTCACCGGTACGTATCTCGGTGTGCAGGAGAGTTCGAGCAGACTGCCCGATCTCTCGCCCGCCGGCCAGGAGGCGCTGGCGGACCTGGCGCGCCGGACCCTCGCCCGGCTGGACGAGGCGGAGCGGCAGTCCGGCGCGGACAGTGACGCCGAGCGCCGGTGCGCGCGGCTGCTGCGCGAGCGGCTCACCGCGGAACTCGCCGTGCACGAGGCGGAGGAGGGGCTGCGCGCGGTCGGCAACCTGGGCACCCCGGCGCACCACGTGCGCGAGGTGTTCACGGTGACGCCCACGCAGACCGAGGAGGACTGGGCGGCCGTCGCCGAGCGGCTGCGTGCGGTGCCGTCGGCGCTGGCGGGTTACCGCGAGTCCCTGGCGCTGGGGCTGGAGCGGAAGCTGACGGCGGGTCCGCGGCCGACGGCCACCTTCATCGAGCAGCTCACCGAGTGGTCGGACTCCGACGGCACGGGCCGCGGCTGGTTCGAGGACTTCGCCTCCGCGGGCCCCGACGCCCTGCGCACGGAGCTGGACGACGCGGCGCGCGCCGCGACCGCGGCCGTCGTGGAGCTGCGCGACTGGATGCGCGCCGTGTACGCCCCGGCGGTCGAGGACGCGCCGAACACGGTGGGCCGCGAACGGTACGCCCGCCTCTCGCGCTTCTACAACGGCACCGATCTGGACCTCGACGAGGCCTACGCGTACGGGTGGTCGGAATTCCACCGCCTGCTCGGCGAGATGCGGCAGGAGGCCGAGAAGATCCTGCCCGGTGCCGAGACACCGTGGGTGGCCCTCGCGCACCTCGACGAGCACGGCCGGCACATCGAGGGCGTCGACGAGGTCCGCGTCTGGCTGCAGGAGCTGATGGACCGAGCCATCGACGAGCTGGACGGCACCCACTTCGAGCTGGCCGAGCGGGTCCGCAGGGTCGAGTCCCGCATCGCCCCGCCGGGCAGCGCGGCCGCGCCGTACTACACGCAGCCGTCGGAGGACTTCTCCCGTCCCGGCCGGACGTGGCTGCCGACGATGGGACAGACCCGCTTCCCGGTCTACGACCTGGTCTCGACCTGGTACCACGAGGGCGTCCCCGGCCACCACCTCCAGCTCGCGCAGTGGACGCACGTGGCGGAGAACCTCTCCCGCTACCAGGCCACCGTCGGCCTGGTCAGCGCCAACGCGGAGGGCTGGGCGCTGTACGCGGAGCGGCTGATGGACGAGCTGGGCTTCCTGACGGACGCGGAGCAGCGGCTCGGCTACCTCGACGCGCAGATGATGCGGGCGGCCCGCGTCATCGTCGACATCGGCATGCACCTGGAGCTGGAGATCCCGGCGGACTCGCCGTTCCACCCGGGTGAGCGCTGGACGCCGGAGCTGGCGGAGGAGTTCTTCGCCGCGCACAGCAGCCGTCCGGCGGACTTCGTGAAGAGCGAGCTGACCCGTTACCTGACCATCCCGGGTCAGGCGATCGGCTACAAGCTCGGTGAGCGGGCCTGGCTGCTGGGCCGGGAGAACGCAAGGAGGCGCCACGGCGACGCCTTCGACCTGAAGGCCTGGCACATGGCGGCTCTGTCCCAGGGCTCCCTGGGCCTGGACGATCTGGTCGACGAGCTGTCGCGGCTGTAGGCCCGTGCGGGGGCGGCCGGTTCCGGCCGCCCCCGCACCGGCTCCGGGACGGCTCAGCGGCCCCCGGCCGTCCGCTCCGGGGCCGGCACGGTCGCGGTCGGCGGGCCGGGCGGGCACGCCCGGTGCCGCGGCGCGTCCTCGGGTCGTGCCGCGGCTGGCCCCCGTGTGCCCGGACGTGCCGGGCTGCCGCCGCTTCGGGGTCAGGCCTCGCCGCGCTGCCGGACCGTCGACCCGGACCTTCCCTTGACGACCTCCAGCTGCGCGTGGACGCGCCGCCTGAGGTCGGCGACGTGGCTGACGATGCCGACGCTGCGGTCGCGTTCGCGCAGCGAGTCCAGCACGTCGAGGACCTCGTCGAGCGTCTGGTCGTCGAGGCTGCCGAAACCCTCGTCGATGAAGAGCGTGTCCAGGCGGACCCCGCCCGCCTCGTCGGTGACGACGTCCGCGAGTCCGAGCGCGAGCGCGAGCGAGGCGAAGAACGTCTCGCCGCCCGACAGCGTCGATGTGTCCCGCTCCCGGCCCGTCCAGGCGTCGACGACGTGCAGCCCGAGCCCGCTGCGGCCGCGTCCGGAGCGGTCGTCGGAGTGGACGAGGGTGTAGCGGCCGGAGGACATGCGCTGCAGCCGTACGGTCGCCGCGGCGGCGACCTGCTCCAGGCGGGCGGCGAGCACGTACGACTCCAGGCGCATCCTGCGCTCGTTGTCCGCCGAGGTGCCCGCGGTGAGGGCGGCGAGGCGGGCCACACGGTCGTACTCCCGGCGCAGGGGCGCCAGGCGGCGCACTCCCGCCTCGGCGCGTGCGGACAGCCGGTCCAGTTCGGCGACGCGGCGGGCGGCGGCGTCGCACGCCGAGGCGGCCTCCCGCAGGGTGCGCACCGCGGCGGCCGCGGTCCGCTCCGCCGCGGCGAGGTCGGCGGGCGGCCGCTGGGCGGCAGCGGCCGTGGCGGCCTCGGTGAGGACCGCGTGCACGGCGGCCTCCTCCGACTGCCAGGTGTCCAGGCGTCGTTGGAGTTCACGGTGGGCGGCGTCGTCGAGGAGGGCGGCCGCCGCGTCCCGCGGGGTGGGGAAGCCGGCGCGGTACGCCGCCTCGGCGAGCCGCCCGTCGGCTTCCTTGAGCCGTACGGCGCTGTCCTCGGCGGCACGTGCGGCGTCAGCGGCCTCGGAGAGCCGCGCCGCCAGGCGCTCCAGGTCCGCCGTCCGTGCGGCCACACTGCCGGCACCGCCCCTGGCCTGCGCCAGCTCCTCCTCCAAGGCCGCCTTCTCCCGGTCCAGGGTGTCCCGGCGGGCCAGCCGGGAGGCGGCCCGGACCTCGGCCTGCTGCCGGTCGGCGAGGCGCCGCTCGCGCTCCTGCTCGGCCCGGCGCAGCTCCTCGTGGGCCGTGTGCAGTGCGGAGGCGTCCCGGCGGGTCTCGGCGAACCGCCTCTCCAGCTCCTCCAGTTCCCCGGCGAGCTGGTCGCCGGGAGTGTCGCCGGCCTCGGCGGTGGCGGCGGCCAGCGCCTCGCGGGCGGCGCCCAGACCTCGCTCGTGCTCGGCGTGCTGCTCCTCGGCCCGCTGGTAGGCGGCCAGGGCGCGTTCCTCCGCCTCGCGGTCGACGTGTCCGGCGACCTTCCGCGCGGGGGCGGGGTGTTCGGTGGCGCCGCAGACGGCGCACGGCTCACCGTCGGCGAGTTGGGCCGCGAGTTCGGCGGCGATGCCGTTCAGGCGCTGTTCCTTCAGTTCCAGCCAGTGCTCCTTGGCGCGCAGGGCCTCCTGGCCGGAGGTGAGCGCCCGCTGCCGGAAGTCCTCGGCGTCCCGGGCCAGCCGGTCCCGCAGCCGGGCGGCCTCGAGCCGCTTGCGCGCGGGGTCGAGCCGGACGGCCAGCTGCTCGGCCCGGCCGGCGGCCTCCTGGGCGGACTGGACACGGTCCCGCAGCGCCGCCCGTGTCGTCTCCCACGCGGCGAGCCATGCCTCCGCCTCGTGCAGGACGTCCTCGTCGGCGCGCTCCTGCCGGTCCAGGCCGGCTCGCTCGGCGACGAGGCCGGCCAGGCGCTCCTCGGCGCGGCGGGCGGCCTCCAGACCTCCCAGTTCCTCGGCGGTCCGGCGGGCGGCT
This sequence comes from Streptomyces sp. NPDC003697, assembly GCF_053587115.1. Taxonomy (NCBI): domain Bacteria; kingdom Bacillati; phylum Actinomycetota; class Actinomycetes; order Kitasatosporales; family Streptomycetaceae; genus Streptomyces; species Streptomyces sp. NPDC003697. The sequence goes on along the minus strand of NZ_JBSFNN010000076.1, from coordinate 4,287 downwards.
GCGGCCAGTCCGGCCGCGCCGTCGCCGGCGTGGGCCTCGGGGAGTGCGGCCCGCGCCCGCCCCTCGGCGGCGGCCGCCCGCCGGTGCTCGGCCTCGGCGGCGTCGCGCAGCTCCAGCGCCGGCGCCACCGCCTCGGCCTTGCGGCCCCGGTCCATCCGCTCCCGCGTCTGGCGACGGGCGTCGGCGCCCTCCTCCAGGCGCGCGGCGCGCTCGCGCGCCTCGGCGTACCGGCGCTGAAGCCGCGCCACTTCCCGTGCGTCGTCCAGGGCGCGTTCGGCGCCGGCCTGTGCCTCCTCGGCGGCCGTGAGGCGGGTCCGGGCGATCACCAGCTGCTCGCGGGCGGTGCTGCGGGCGACGGCGGCGGCGGTCAGCACCGCCTCCGCGAGGCCGGGCTCGCCCGGCGCGAGCTCCGGCAGTTCCATGGCGTCGCCCGCGGCCTGCTGCATGCGGTGGGCGTCGGCGAGCAGCGCGGCGTCACCCTCGCGCACCCGGGCCTCGGTGGTGCGCCGGCGGTCGGCGAGGCGCTTCTCGGCCTCGGCGAAGCGACGGGTGTCGAAGAGCCGGCCGAGCAGTCTGCCCCGGGCCTCGGCGTCGGCGCGCAGGAAGCGCGCGAAGTCGCCCTGGGGCAACAGGACGACCTGGCAGAACTGCTCGCGGCTCATGCCGAGCAGTTGCGTGATCTCCTCGCCGATCTCCTGGTGGGAGCGGCTGAGGTCCTTCCAGGCGCCGATTGCCGGGTCGTACTCGCGCAGCCAGGTCTGCGCCTTGTCGACGGTGGTGCCCGTGCCGCGTTTCTTCGGGCGCTCCCAGGGCGGCTGACGGGTTATCTCCAGCCGCCGTCCGGCGACGGTCAGTTCGAGGCCGACCTCGGTGCGGGTGGCCGGTGCGGCGTGGTCGCTGCGCAGCGTCAGGCCCTGCGCGCTCTGGCGGGCTCCGGGCACCGCGCCGTACAGGGCGTAGCACACGGCGTCGAGGACGGACGTCTTGCCGGCACCGGTGGGCCCGTGCAGCAGGAACAGCCCGGCGGCGGACAGCGCGTCGAAGTCGACGCGCTGGGAGCCCCCGAACGGCCCAAAGGCGGTGATGTCGAGCCGGTGCAGCCTCACCGCGCCACCTCGCGCACCGCGTCGTCCACGCGGACGGTGTCGAACGCCTCCCGCAGCACCGTGCGTTCGTGCTCGTCGGGTCCGGCGCCGCGCACGTGGGCCACGAAGTCCTCCGCGATCTGCTGGTCGCTGCGGCCCGCGAGGCGGCGGGCGTAGGACACGCCGGGGTCGTCGGGGGCCCGGTCGGGGTCGAAGACGAGGCTGAGGGCGTGCGGGAAGCGCTCGGCGAGGCGGGCCATGGGGTCGGCCGGGCGGACCGGGTCGGTGAGCGTCGCCTCGACCCACGCGTCCTCGTGGCCGGCGAGGTCCGGGTCGGCGAGCAGGTCCTCCAGCGTGCCGCGTATCCGGGCCAGCGGCCGTGGGACCGGGCAGTCGACCCGCTCGGTGGTCAGGGAGCCGTCGGCGCCCAGGTCGACCAGCCACATGCTCTTGCGGTGGTCCGCCTCGGAGAAGGAGTAGGGCAGCGGGGAGCCGGAGTACCGCACGCGCCCGGTGATGGTCTGGCAGCCGTGGAGATGGCCGAGGGCGACGTAGTCGACGCCGTCGAAGACCCCGGCGGGCACGGAGGCCACGCCGCCGACGGTGATGTCGCGTTCGCTGTCGCTGGCCTCGCCGCCGGTGACGAAGGCGTGGGCGAGGACTACGGACCGGGTGCCGGGCGCACGGGCGGCGAGGTCGACGCGGACCCGGTCCATGGCGGCCGCCAGCACCGCCTCGTGGCCGGCCCGCTCGACTTGGAAGTGATCCCTGACCAGGGCCGGTTCGAGGTAGGGCAGGCCGTAGAAGGCGACGTCGCCGAAGGCGTCCGCCAGCACCACCGGCGTGCCGCACGCCGCCGGCTCGGTGCGCAGATGGATGCCCGCGCGGCCGATCAGCCCGGCGCCCACTCCGAGGCGACGGGCCGAGTCGTGGTTGCCGGAGATCATCACCGTGGGCACCCCGAGGTCGGCGAGCCGGTGCAGGGCGTCGTCGAACAGCTCGACCGCGGCCAGCGGCGGAACCGCGCGGTCGTACACGTCCCCCGACACGACCACCGCGTCCACGGCGCACTCGCGCACCGTGGCGACGAGGTGGCCTATGAACGCGGACTGGGCGCCGAGCATGCTCACCCGGTGGAACGCCCGGCCGAGATGCCAGTCGGAAGTGTGCAGAATTCTCAAAACGCCGCTCCGACCTGCATTTTTCCCCTTACTCAGCCCCTGTAGTCAGCACCGAACCAGCACGGTCCTCGTGGTCGGCACCGACCACGCTAGCGCCCGTCAGCACCTGATCCATCACGGACCTCAGTCTGCCACCAGCGTCCGGGGTCAGATGGCCGTAGATGTCGGCCATGATCCGGATGGTGGAGTGGCCAAGCCACCTCGACACTTCGAGGAGTGACACGCCGCCGGCGATGGCACTGCTTGCAAAGAAGTGACGCAGCGTGCACGCGGTCCACGGCTCGTCACCGTATCCCGCTCTCCTCACTGCGGCCTTGAATTCGGTTCGATAGTCCGAGTCGAGCACTTCCCCACCATGATGGGCATGCAGGAGGTAACCCTCGCGACCAACGCCATGACGTTCTACATGAAACCTGACCGCTGCCATGACAGAAGTCGGTACCGGAACATCGCGCCACAGGCCCTCCTCGCGAGCCTTTAGGGGCGCCAATTCCGCCTTATATCCGCCAGCACGTTTCACCCGCACGAATTGACATGGAAGCCGTACGTGACCGGACTCAAAGTCCGTATCACGAACAGCAAGCACTTCTCCAATTCGCAAGCCGCATCCCACCATGAGCCAGACAGAGATGGCCCAGCTGGGGCGAATCCCATCAGCGATAGCCCTGACAGCCTTCCCGTCAGGAAGTGACTTCTCATCAAGACGCTTTGCCTTTATCTTAGGGACAACAATATGCGCGACCGGAGATTCCGGTATCCGCTTCTCTGCCACCGCAGAGCGAAAGATGGACCGGAGCGAGATCGCGCCCTCATCATTCCCGATGATCCGGATGCAGGCGCGGGCTGGTAAGTTCCGCGCCTGCATCCGGCCCTCGGCTCCCTGGGAGCCGGCACATCCGGTGAACAAGCAGAGAGATTTTGTTATGTGGGTGGACCGTCTTCTGCGTGCCACAGGCCGTGACACGCGGAACGCCGCACAGCAACCATCTACCTGGCCGGACTCCACATCGTGGGTATCTTCCTCTGGTCTGCCCGATGATCCGAAACGAAACCGCCTAATCCCACCAGAACGACCAGTGAGTCCGCCCTGCAAGGCTTGCTGCGTACTCGGGAAACGGTGTGGGCGGGTCATCGACGATGTTGTCCGCAGTGGACAGCACATGCTCCAGGGCGAGCAGCTCCGTCTGGGACGCTTCGACCGGCGGACGTGCGACTGAGACATGCAACTCACGCCCGAGTACTCCTATCACTCGAGCCCCATACCGGTCCTCCCAGCTTCGCAGCAGAGCACAGACCAAAGGCAGTGGTGCGTCCGTGTCCAAGCCGAGCAACGCCACGGCGTCGCTGCTGCGCGAAGCGGGGACAAGCAACAGGCGGCACCCGTCCAGCCCGAATCACCCCGCGTCGATGAGCCAGGCAAGCGTCCTTTCCGAAGCTTCTTGAGGCGTCGGGTCAGTGGACGTCACAGGCATCGGCGGCGCCAGGCCCGGCCACTGGTCGAAGGGCGGCCCCGGGTCGTGCGGCCACGGCTCGACTCCTTCGGGAAGTGGGACCGGCGTCGAGTCTGTCCAGAGCGGCAGCCTGCTCCGCCGATACTCGGCGAAGTCCGCCGCCAGCACGTCCTCCAAAGAGATGGCGTCAACCCGATCCAGGTGCAACGCTTTTCCCAGAGCACCCGGCCACAAGAGCGGAACCAGCCCGGTCGTGTCCTGCTCGCCAAGCAAGCGGGACCACAACCGCTCGATGTCATCAGGGAACTCATCGGAGACCCACACCTGCACCCGGCCACAGGGCAGGAACCGGCCGGAAGGCATTCCCTCAGGCAGCGCAAGAACCATGGTCGCACTGTAGAAGGTGCCTCTGACATTGCAGCCGGCCACGACCGGCGCACTCAACACTCCGCGACCAGTGATCCAAACGACGCTGCCTAGTGCCGCGGCAGGCAACGTTTGCCCGTCAAGGAGTGGCGTCCGGTGCGTGCTCTCGGCGTGCCGGCCGGACGCCCTCGTACTGGATGTACT
>NZ_JBSFNN010000075.1:0-34140 GCF_053587115.1 Streptomyces sp. NPDC003697 | reverse complement strand
CCGCAGCCGCGCACGGACGGGAGGGGGCGTGCCGGGGGGTGCCCGCCCGCAGCGGCCGGCGCGTCCACGCGGGGTGCGTTGCCGAGCCACCTCGTTCGCGCCGGTCCGAGGACGGGCACCCCTCGGCGCGCCCCCGCCCCCACCCCGCACGGCACGCGCACGGCGGGGCAGAGGTCGGGCGCGCCCCGCCCCACCCCGGACCCATGCACACGGCGGGGCAGGGGTGGGGGCGTGCCCCGCCCCCACCCCGCGCCCACGGCGGGGCAGGGGCCCGGCGCGCCCCAGCCCGAGCCCCCACCACGTGCACGGTGCACGCACACCGCGGAGTGGTCCCATGGACCGGTCCGTAGCCCCACAGGCCTCACTTCGCGTACGGTTGACGGCTGCCCAGCACGTCAGAAGGGGGCCCGGTGGCCGCTCAGGCTCAACAGGATTCCGCGGTCGAATCGGTTCACGACGAGGCGCAGGACTCCGTACGCGACCGAGAGATCAGCGTGGAACAGGCACACCTGGACCGGGTGTACCAGCGCCTCGAGGAGAAGATCCACGAGGCCGAGTTCCTCATGCACGACGCGGCCCAGCGCGGCCAGGTCGGCACACCCGGCGCGCTGGCCGAGCGCGACGCGCAGGTCTTCCGGGCGGGGATCCACCTCAACCGCCTCAACAACGAGTTCGAGGACTTCCTCTTCGGCCGCATCGACCTGCTGCCCGGCAAGGACGGCAAGAAGGGCCTCGACGGCGCCTACACCGCCGTCGAGCCGGCCGACGGCGCGGTGCGGGACGACAACACCGCCGACATCGCCGAGACCCTGCACATCGGCCGCATCGGCGTCCTCGACCAGGACTACTCGCCGCTCGTCATCGACTGGCGGGCCCCGGCCGCCGCCCCCTTCTACCGCTCCACCCCCGTCGACCCCGGCCGGGTCGTCCGCCGCCGCGTCATCCGCTCCAAGGGCCGCCGGGTGCTGGGCGTCGAGGACGACCTGATGCGCCCCGAACTGCGGGCGTTCCTCGACGGCCGTGAACTGGCCGTCACCGGCGACGGCGCGCTGATGGCCGCGCTCGGCCGGGCCCGCAGCCACACCATGCGGGACATCGTGTCCTCCATCCAGGCCGAGCAGGACGTGGTGATCCGCGCCCCCGCCTCCTCGGTGACGTACGTCGAGGGCGGCCCCGGCACCGGCAAGACCGCCGTCGCCCTGCACCGCGCGGCCTACCTGCTCTACCAGGACCGGCGCCGCTACGCGGGCGGCATCCTCATCGTCTCGCCGACCCCGCTGCTGGTGGCCTACACCGAGGGTGTGCTGCCCTCCCTCGGTGAGGAGGGCCAGGTCGCCATCCGGGCGATCGGCTCCCTCGCCGCGGACACCGTCGGCGCGGAGGCGACCCTGTACGACTCCCCGTCGGTGGCCCGCGCCAAGGGCTCCTCCCGCATGCTCAAGGTGCTGCGCAAGGCCGCGCGCGGTGCCCTGGAGCTGAACGGCTCCCCGGAGCGGCTGCGGGTCGTCGCCTTCGGCCGCCGCCTGGAGCTGGAGGCCCAGGAACTGGACCGCATCCGCCGCACCGCCCTCGGCGGCACGGCGCCGGTCAACCTGCTGCGCCCCCGGGCCCGCAGGCTGGTGCTCGACGCGCTGTGGGAGAGGTCGGGCGCGGCCGGACGGCACACCGACCCGGAACTGGCGGCCGAGCTGCGCTCCTCCTTCGACGAGGACGTCGCCGGCGAGGACGACTTCCTCGCCTTCCTCGACGCCTGGTGGCCGGAGCTGACCCCGCAGACGGTGCTCGCGGCGATGGCCGACGAGCGCCGGCTCGGCCGCTGGTCCCGCCGCGACCTCAACACCGGCGAGGTGCGCAAGGTCGCCCGCTCGCTCAGACGCGAGGGCTACTCCGTGCACGACGTGGCGATGCTGGACGAGCTGCAGGCGATCCTCGGCGTCCCCGCCCGCCCCAGGAAGCGGCGCGAGCTGGACCCGCTGGACCAGCTCACCGGCCTCGAGGAGCTCATGCCGGTCCGCGAGGAGACGCAGCGCGAGCGGGCCGAGCGCCTGGCGCAGGAGCGCACCGAGTACGCGCACGTCATCGTCGACGAGGCGCAGGACCTCACGCCCATGCAGTGGCGCATGGTCGGCCGCCGCGGCCGGCACGCCACCTGGACGATCGTCGGCGACCCGGCCCAGTCGTCCTGGTCCGACCCCGACGAGGCGGCCCAGGCCCGCGACGAGGCGCTGGGCACCCGTCCGCCCGCCTCCCACCAGTCCGCCGGTGCGGGCCTCCCGGCCCGCGCCTCCCGCGGCCGCCGCTTCCGGCTGACGGTGAACTACCGCAACCCGGCCGAGATCGCCGAGCTGGCCGCCAAGGTGCTCGCCCTGGCCATGCCGGGTGCCGAGTCGCCCTCGGCGGTGCGCTCCACCGGCCTCGAACCCCGCTTCGCCGTCGTGGGCGACTCGCTGGAGACGACCGTGCGGGCGGAGGCCGAACGGCTGCTGCACCAGGTCGACGGCACCGTCGGTGTGGTCGTCGCCATGCACCGCCGCGAGGAGGCACGGCGCTGGCTGGCCGGGCTCGGCGACCGCGTGGTGGCGCTGGGCAGCCTGGAGGCGAAGGGGCTGGAGTACGACGCGACGGTCGTCGTCTCGCCCGCCGAGATCGCCGACGAGTCGCCGGCCGGCCTGCGGGTGCTGTACGTGGCCCTGACCCGGGCCACCCAGCAGCTGACGGTCGTCTCCGGCGAGCGGGACCAGCCCGACGCGGACGGGGTGCCGGACCTGCTGAGGGACTGACCGGCTCCCGCGGCCGAACCGGGCCGTTCCCGCGGCCGGACCCGGCCGTCCCCGGGGCCCCGGCCCTCTCCCACGGCCGGACCCGGCCGTTCCCGGGCCGTCCGGCCCCTCCGCGGGCCGTCCGGCCTTCCCCGGGAACGCGACCGTTCCGCGCACGCCGGGGCCGTCGGACCGTCCCTCGCTCGGCCGGTGAGGCAGCCCGGAAGCGGGGCCTGCCGGGTGACGGAAAAACGAACTTCCGCCGCGGGAATGGTGCGGCGCGATCCGTTTGTTAGCCTGGATGTGACACCGGCCCGATCCAAGCCCCCGGGCCCAACCTTCGTCGCTACGAGCGACCACTTGCCGCGAGGCGAGCATGGCGGGTCGGTGTCATTGACCTGCGAGAGGCCCACGTCGTGTGACGTGGGCCTCTTTCGCTGCCCGGCCCCTCCCACCTCTCGTAGGCTTCTCGCCTGGCGGAACCGTCCTTCCGAAAACCGTGTCTCCGCCGGTGAACAAAACGTCCGCAATCCGGGGCGGCTACCGCGTACTCACTGGTAGGTGCGACGATCGGACGGCAGAACTTCGCGACACGGTGAAAGCAGAGGAAGTCGGCCATGGCAACGGCGCCCAGCGTCTCCTACTCGATGACCATCCGGCTGGAGGTGCCCGCGGGCGGAACCGCCGTCTCGCAGCTCACCACCGCCGTGGAGTCCTCCGGAGGCTCGGTGACCGGCCTCGACGTCACCGCGTCCGGCCATGAGCGGCTCCGCATCGACGTCACCATCGCGGCCGCCTCCACCGCGCACGCCGAGGAGATCGTCGAGAAGCTGCGCGGCATCGAGGGCGTCACACTCGGCAAAGTCTCCGACCGTACGTTCCTCATGCACCTCGGCGGCAAGATCGAGATGCAGTCCAAGCACCCCATCCGCAACCGTGACGACCTGTCCATGGTCTACACGCCGGGTGTGGCCCGCGTCTGCATGGCGATCGCCGCCAACCCCGAGGACGCCCGCCGCCTGACCATCAAGCGCAACTCCGTCGCGGTCGTGACGGACGGCTCGGCGGTGCTCGGCCTCGGCAACATCGGCCCGAAGGCCGCCCTGCCCGTGATGGAGGGCAAGGCCGCCCTCTTCAAGCGGTTCGCCGGCATCGACGCCTGGCCGCTGTGCCTGGACACCCAGGACACCGACGCGATCGTCGAGATCGTCAAGGCGATCGCCCCCGGGTTCGCCGGCATCAACCTCGAGGACATCTCCGCGCCGCGTTGCTTCGAGATCGAGGCGCGGCTGCGTGAGGCCCTGGACATCCCCGTCTTCCACGACGACCAGCACGGCACCGCCATCGTCGTGCTCGCGGCCCTCACCAACGCGCTGCGGGTGGTCGGCAAGGCGATGGAGAACGTCCGGGTGGTGATGTCCGGTGCCGGCGCGGCCGGTACCGCCATCCTGAAGCTGCTGATCGCCGCGGGCGTGAAGAACGCCGTCGTGGCCGACATCCACGGTGTCGTGCACGCCGGCCGCGCCGACCTCGTCGACGCCGCCCCCGAGTCGGCGCTGCGCTGGATCGCGGACAACACCAACCCCGAGAACCTGACGGGCACGCTGAAGGAGGCCGTGCGCGACGCGGACGTCTTCATCGGCGTCTCGGCGCCCAACGTCCTCGACGGCGACGACGTGGCGGCCATGGCCGACGGCGCGATCGTCTTCGCCCTCGCGAACCCCGACCCCGAGGTGGACCCGGCAATCGCCCGCCAGACGGCGGCGGTTGTGGCCACCGGCCGTTCCGACTTCCCCAACCAGATCAACAACGTGCTGGTCTTCCCGGGCGTCTTCCGCGGCCTGCTGGACGCGCAGTCGCGCACCGTCAACACGGAGATGATGCTCGCCGCCGCGCAGGCCCTCGCGGACGTCGTCACCGAGGACGAGCTGAACCCCAACTACATCGTCCCGAGCGTCTTCAACGACAAGGTCGCGGGCGCGGTCGCGGGCGCGGTGCGGGAGGCCGCCAAGGCGGCGGGCGCGACGGTCTCCTGAGCCGGGGCGCGGGCCGGCTGTGAGGATCGCCACGGCGCTCCGCCGGCCCGGCGCGTCGGCCCCCGCCGGGTCCGGTCGCCCTTTATGGTGACGCCCACGCGCGGCCTGCACCTCGTGTGACTCCCAAGGGTGTTCTCACGACTCCAACGGGTGCCGGATTGGCTTTCCCGCCGCAGGTGGGGGCAGGATGCTTCCCCAAGGACCCGAGGACCACGTCCTGGGGGCACCCCCAAGGGGCGCGAGGGCAGAGGGACGGACCCTGGTCCGGGGACTCACCGAGGACCCTGGCAGCATCGGCTTCGATCTCATGCCTCAACGGCAAGAAAGACACGGGAGTAACAACATGAACCGCAGTGAGCTGGTGGCCGCGCTGGCCGACCGCGCCGAGGTGACCCGCAAGGACGCCGACGCCGTGCTGGCCGCGTTCGCCGACGTCGTCGGCGACATCGTCTCCAAGGGGGACGAGAAGGTCACCATCCCTGGCTTCCTCACCTTCGAGCGCACCCACCGTGCCGCTCGCACCGCGCGCAACCCGCAGACCGGTGAGCCGATCCAGATCCCGGCCGGCTACAGCGTGAAGGTCTCCGCGGGCAGCAAGCTCAAGGAAGCCGCCAAGGGCAAGTGACCCTGCCGTTCGCCCGCCACGGGACGGCGTGCGAGGCCCGCTAGGGCACGATGACGCCGAAGGGGCGGCCACCCACGGGGTGGCCGCCCCTTCGCCGTAGGAAACGCCCCACCGCCCGCCTCCCGGCCCCGCACGGCTGCTGCGGCCACCTCCGCCGTCCGCGGCGCGACGGGCCCGGCGGCCGCCCGCTGCGGGCCGGCACTGGCTGCCGGTCCGCCCGGCGGCCGCTGCGGCCGCGTGGCCGGCCGTCGGCCTGAGGGCCTTGACCCGGCGGGTTCCTGCGCCTCCGGCCAGTCCGGCGGCCGAGGGGCCGAGGGACGGCCGGTGGCCGGGCAGCGGCTGGGGGTGTGGGCCGGTGGGTCGGTTGGGGGCGTCCGGCCGGGGCGGTCCCGGGCCTCGGGCGAGCCCCGCCGGTCCGGACGGCACCGGTTGGCCGGAACCGTCGGCGGCTTCCGAGGGGCGCGCCCGCGCTCGTCCTCGCGGTGCCGGGCGCACCCCGGGCCTTCGCGGCCAGGACCGGTGGCTCCCGGCCGAGGGGCCGCGGGCCCGGCCAGGTGGCCGGGCGGCCTGCCGAGGGCCCGGTGGCCGGCTCTCCTGCCCCCGGGTCACGGTGCTGTGGCTGTCCGGGCGGGCCTCCCGCATCCCCGGCCGGGCCCGGCGCCGGCCGGGCTGCGCCCGGGAAGCGTGGCCGCACGGCGGGCGTCGGCCGGACCCGGCGCGTGCCGGCCGAAGTCGCCCACTCGGCGGTGGGCCGTCGTGCCGCGCCGCACGTCTCTCTGCCGGCCCCCGCGGCGGCGGGCGCCGCCCACCGTGCTCCCGGCAGGCCGCCGCAAGCGCGGTGAGCGGGGGCGGCGTCGCCGTCGCCCCTCCGTCCGCGGGGTCGCGTCCGCCCGGGGCGGCCCCGGGCCACCGGCCGGGTCCGGCGCCGGCCGGTGGCCTCGCGCCGTGGGCCGGCGGCAGGGGTCAGGGGCCCGTGGTGACGGGCCCGTCAGGGGCCGGTGGCTCCGCGCCGTGGGCCGGCGGCCCGGTCAGCGGCCGTCGGCGCCGGGCGCCGGGGCGGTGCCGGCGGTCGTTGCCGGCCGGGGGGCGGTGTCAGCCGAGGGCCTTGCCCGGCAGGTCGGCCTTCGCGCCCAGCTCCACGAGCTTCTCCATGAAGTTCTCGTAGCCGCGGTTGATCAGCTCGATGCCGTGCACCCTGGACGTGCCCTGGGCCGCCAGCGCGGCGATCAGGTACGAGAAGCCGCCGCGGAGGTCCGGGATGACCAGGTCGGCGCCTTGGAGCTTCGTGGGGCCCGACACGACCGCTGAGTGCAGGAAGTTGCGCTGCCCGAAACGGCAGTCGGAGCCGCCGAGGCACTCGCGGTAGAGCTGGATGTGGGCGCCCATCTGGTTCAGCGCGGAGGTGAAGCCCAGGCGGGACTCGTAGACCGTCTCGTGGATGATGGACAGTCCCGTGGCCTGTGTCAGGGCCACCACCAGCGGCTGCTGCCAGTCCGTCTGGAAGCCGGGGTGCACGTCCGTCTCCAGCGCGATGGACTTCAGCTGGCCGCCGGGGTGCCAGAAGCGGATGCCCTCGTCGTCGATCTGGAAGGCACCGCCCACCTTCCGGTAGGTGTTGAGGAACGTCATCATCGACCGCTGCTGCGCGCCGCGGACGTAGATGTCGCCCTCGGTCGCCAGCGCCGCCGACGCCCAGGACGCCGCCTCCAGGCGGTCCGCGAGGGCGTGGTGGGTGTAGCCGCCGAGCTTGTCCACACCGGTGACGCGGATCGTCCGGTCGGTGTCCATCGCGATGATCGCGCCCATCTTCTGCAGAACGCAGATCAGGTCCTCGATCTCCGGCTCGACGGCCGCGTTGGACAACTCGGTGACGCCCTCGGCCAGTACGGCCGTCAGCAGCACCTGCTCGGTCGCGCCGACGGACGGGTACGGCAGCCGGATCTTCGTACCGCGCAGCCGCTGCGGGGCCTCCAGGTACTGGCCGTCGGCACGCTTCTCGATCGTCGCGCCGAACTGCCGCAGCACGTCGAAGTGGAAGTCGATGGGCCGGCCGCCGATGTCGCAGCCGCCGAGGCCGGGGATGAAGGCGTGTCCCAGGCGGTGCAGCAGCGGGCCGCAGAACAGGATCGGGATGCGCGACGAGCCCGCGTGGGCATCGATGTCGGCGACGTTCGCGCTCTCCACGCGCGTCGGGTCGAGCACCAGCTCGCCCGGCTCCTCACCGGGACGGACCGTCACGCCGTGCAGTTGCAGCAGACCGCGTACGACGCGCACGTCACGGATGTCCGGAACGTTGCGCAGTCGACTCGGCTCGCTGCCCAGCAGGGCGGCGACCATGGCCTTCGGTACGAGGTTCTTCGCACCGCGGACACGGATCTCGCCCTCCAGCGGGGTTCCGCCATGGACAAGCAGTACGTCGTCAGTGCCGTTGACGGTCATGTATCTCGCGTTCCGATGAGTTGGGCTGGGGCCGGCCGATCTTTCGGGCAGGGGCCGGAAAGACAGAGTAATCGCCGTGCGCCCCCCTTCCGTAAGCCCGCGGACTGCCCGGGCCCGTCATGGCTCTGTCACATCACGAACCGTCCCGGCGCGGGCACACGGGGTCACCTCGTGCGTCGGGGTCGGCCGGCGTGCCCGGGCCGCGAGGGGCCGTGGGCCCGGCTCCCGGCCGGGCAGGGGACGACGCACCCGGCCCGCGCGGCCGCCGTCACTCCCGTGACCCGATTGGTTCCCCACACCGGGGCAAGATGCGGGAACATGTCTGGCATGACCGAGGTGTCCTCGCTCACAGGGCGGCTGCTCGTGGCTACCCCCGCCCTGGCGGACCCGAACTTCGACCGTGCGGTGGTGCTCCTTCTCGACCACGACGAGGAGGGCTCCCTCGGTGTCGTCCTCAACCGCCCGACCCCCGTGGACGTGGGCGACATCCTGGAGGGCTGGGCGGACCTCGCCGGCGAGCCCGGCGTCGTCTTCCAGGGCGGCCCGGTGTCGCTGGACTCCGCGCTCGGGGTCGCCGTCATCCCGGGCGGCGCCTCCGGCGACGGCGCCCCGCTGGGCTGGCGCCGGGTGCACGGCGCGATCGGCCTCGTCGACCTGGAGGCCCCGCCGGAGCTGCTGGCCTCCGCCCTGGGCTCCCTGCGGATCTTCGCCGGCTACGCGGGCTGGGGGCCGGGCCAGCTGGAGGACGAGCTGGTGGAGGGCGCCTGGTACGTGGTCGAGTCCGAACCGGGCGACGTGTCCTCCCCGGCCCCCGAACGGCTGTGGCGCGAAGTGCTGCGCCGCCAGCGCAACGAGCTGGCGATGGTCGCCACATATCCGGACGACCCGTCGCTCAACTGATGCCTGCGGGCTTTCAGTACCCTTGCGGTATGAGCACTCTCGAGCCCGAGCGCGGGACTGGTACGGGAACCCTCGTCGAGCCGACGCCGCAGGTCTCCCACGGCGACGGCGACCACGAGCGCTTCGCCCACTACGTTCAGAAGGACAAGATCATGGCGAGCGCCCTCGACGGTACGCCCGTCGTGGCGCTGTGCGGCAAGGTCTGGGTGCCCGGCCGCGACCCGAAGAAGTACCCCGTCTGTCCGCTGTGCAAGGAGATCTACGAATCCATGGGCAGCGGCGGCGAGGGCGACGACAAGAAGAAGTAGTCCGGTCCGCAGCGCCGCCGGCCGGTCCGGTTCCGGTCCGTTTCCGGTGCGTTTCGTGTCCGAGAGCTGCCGAGATCCGTCGTGGATCCGCGAGGTCCCCGGTGTGCCTTCGGGCGTGTCCGGGGACCTTTGCCGTGCCGCTTGCCGGTGCGCGGCGGAACTGGCCGGTCATGGCGCGATCGCCTGGTTCGGACCGGCGCTTTTCCCGGCAATCCGCTGTTTCCCGCGGTAACGTCCGCGGCGCCCGGCGGAAACCGCCCCGGCGCCCGGCGGAAACCGCCCCCGCGTTCGCCACGGCATGAATCCACGGGCGTTTCCGATTGCGGTTCCGGCTCTCTGCTGGCATGTTCCTGATCGCCGCACCGAGCGTGCCCGTCCGTTCACCGAGCGGGCGCATCGACGGTGGAGGAGAGACGTGACGAGTGCTGTTCCACACCAGCCGTTCCCGGACCCCGGCGCGCGTCTGATCCCGGCCCCCGGCCGTCTGTCCGCCGCCCCGCCCGGCGGCGGGCGCTGCACGATCGACGGCGCCACCACGATCGAGGCGGCCCCCGGCACCGAGGCGGTCGCGCGGTGGCTGCGGGCCACCGTCGGCGCGGCGACCGGATTGCCGCTGCCGCCCTCGCACGGCGGTGACGGGCACTCGGTCCTGCTGCGGATCAGCCCGGAACCGGAGGGCGAACCCGGCAGCCCGGAGGCGTACCGGCTGAGCGCCGACGGCCGTCGCGTCGTCATCGACGGGGCCGGAGCGGCCGGTGTGTTCTGGGGCGCGCAGACCCTCCGCCAACTGCTCGGCCCGGAGGCCTTCCGCCGGGCTCCCGTCACCGTCCGGGACGAGTGGCACTTCCCCGCCGTCACGATCCACGACCGCCCGCGTTTCCGCTGGCGCGGTCTCCTGCTCGACGTGGCACGGCACTTCATGCCGAAGGAAGGCGTCCTGCGCTACCTCGACCTGATGGCCGCGCACAAACTCAACGTCCTGCACCTGCACTTGACCGACGACCAGGGCTGGCGCCTGGAGATCGAGCGGTATCCGCGGCTGACCGAGGTCGGATCCTGGCGGGCCCGCACGAAAAGGGGCCACCGGGCCTCACCGCTGTGGGAGGAGAAACCGCACGGAGGCCACTACACCCGGGACGACATCCGCGAGATCGTCGCCTACGCCGCCGAGCGGCATATCACCGTCGTCCCCGAAATCGACGTCCCCGGCCACTCGCAGGCAGCCATCGCCGCATATCCGGAACTCGGCAACACCGATGTCGTCGACACCGGTTCCCTGACCGTCTGGGACGACTGGGGGATCTCCCCGAACGTGCTCGCCCCGACCGACGCCACACTGCGTTTCTACGAGAACGTCCTCGAGGAAGTGCTCGCACTGTTCCCCTCGCCGTACGTCCACATCGGCGGCGACGAATGCCCCAGGGACCAGTGGCGGCGGTCGCCCACCGCGCAGGCGCGCATCGCGGAACTCGGACTGGCGGACGAGGACGGGCTCCAGGCCCTGTTCGTCGGTCACTTCGGGCGGTGGCTGTCCGAGCGGGGGCGCCGCCTCGTCGGCTGGGACGAGATCCTGCAGGGCGGCCTGCCGGAGGGCGCGACGGTGTCCTCCTGGCGCGGCCGTTCGGGCGGCGTCGCCGCCGCGCGGGCCGGCCACGACGTCGTCATGTGCCCCGAGCAGCAGGTGTACCTGGACCACCGGCAGGCGCCCGGCGAGGACGAGCCCGTTCCGATCGGCTACGTGCGCACACTGGAGGACGTCTACCGGTTCGAGCCGGTGCCGCCCGAACTCGAACCGGAGCACGCCCGCCATGTGCTCGGCGCGCAGGCCAACCTGTGGTCCGAGGTGACGGAGGATCAGGCCCGCGTCGACTACCAGGTGTTCCCCCGGCTGGCCGCCTTCGCGGAGGTGGCCTGGAGCGCTCTGCCCGCCCCGGCGGAACGGGATTTCGCCGATTTCGAACGGCGGATGTCCGTCCACTACCGGCGACTTGACGCCCTCGGCGTCGCCTACCGCCCGCCCACCGGTCCCCTCCCGTGGCAGCGCCGGCCCGGCGTCCGCGGTCGCCCGCTCGACGGCCCGCCGCCCACGATGTGAACGCACGCCGGCCACCGCGCACCCGGTGCCCGTCCGCCGGGTGACCGGCCCGAACGGGTGTGTGCGGTCGGGCGGGCAGGCGGGGCACCCGCCCCGGCGGCCCGGCGGCCGCGGGTGCGCACACGGCACACGGCCCGGCCGGCAGCCGCCGGCGGCCGACTCGAACAGACGAGGAGAAAACCCGCAAGGGTCAGTGAAGAGTGCGAAATTCGCCCGCACCGGTGACGTCGGGCGAAACCGGACCCTCTCCCCGGTGAGGTGGGGGAACGTCTCCTGGCGGACCCCCGCGTCCGGGACTTGCGAAGATGTGCCAGAGTTGCCACGTCCGGCCTGTCAGCACGTACCGTACGGCAGCACAGGTGGGACCAGTGGGGGCAGCGGGAAGGGGCAGCCGGTTTTGACCACGCACGCACCGCAGGCGGCGCAGGCCGTCACGCTGCCCACGACGCTGGACGAGGCGGTGGCGGCGCTCGCCGCCGCGCCCGCCGCGGTGCCCGTCGCGGGCGGCACCGACCTCATGGCCGCCGTCAACTCCGGGCAGCTCAGGCCCACCGCACTGGTCGGCCTCGGCCGGATCAGCGAGATCCGGGGCTGGCAGTACCAGGACGGACACGCACTGCTCGGCGCCGGCCTCACCCACGCACGCATGGGCCGACCCGACTTCGCCGCCCTCATCCCGGCGCTCGCCGCCGCCGCCCGTGCCGCGGGCCCGCCGCACATCCGCAACGCGGGCACCCTGGGCGGCAACATCGCCTCCGCCGCGCCCACCGGGGACGCGCTGCCCGTGCTGGCCGCCCTGGAGGCGACGCTGATCATCGCCTCCCCGGGCGGGGCCCGCCGGGAGATCCCGGTGTCGCACCTGCTGGCGGGCATGGACCTGCTGCGCTCCGGTGAGCTCATCGGCTACGTGCGCGTGCCCCTGCTGCACGCGCCCCAGGTCTTCCTCAAGGCCACCGGCCGGACCGGCCCGGGCCGCGCGGCAGCCTCCGTGGCGCTGGTCCTCGACCCCGCCCGGCGCGGCGTGCGGTGCGCGGTCGGGGCCATAGCGCCTATGCCGCTGCGCCCCCTGGACGCCGAGCACTGGGTCGCGCAGCTCATCGACTGGGACAACAGCCGGGCGATCGTCCCCGAGGCGCTGAACGCCTTCGGGGAGTACGTCGCCGCGGCCTGCATCCCCGACCCGGTCCCGGCCGAGGACGGCTCCGTGCAGCCGCTGCCGCCCGCCGTACTGCACCTGCGGCGCACCGTCGCCGCGCTGGCCCGACGAGCACTGGGGAGGGCGCTGTCGTGACCGACGACCAGCACGCGGAGGGGACGCCCGCGAGCGGCGGCCGCTGGGACCCGCTGCCGCAGGGCGACTACGACGACGGCGCCACCGCCTTCGTGAAGCTGCCCGAGGGCGGCATCGAGGCACTCCTGGCCGCCGACAGCCCGCTCGCCGCGCCGGGGCACGGGTACGTGCCGCCGCGGATAACGACGGCGCCCACCGCGCCCGAGGCGGCCGGCGACTCGTGGGCCGCGTCCGCCCAGGGCGCCCAGTGGCCCGATCCCCACGCCGTGCCGCACGACCCGAACGCGAACGACCGGTTCACCTACGACGCCGGGTCCACCCAGCAGTGGCACACCGGCGAGGAGCAGGCCGGGCAGGCGGCGCCCGCCCCCGGACAGGACGTGACCGGGCAGTGGTCCATTCCCGTCGCCGGGGGCGATCTGCCGGACGAGTCGGGCGAGTTCACCACGTCGTCCCTGGTCCAGCAGTGGGGCGGCACTCCTCCGGCCACCCTCCCCGGCGGCGCGGCCGCCCCCTGGGCCACGGAGGGAGCGGGACAGCCGTGGGCGCAGCAGCCACCCGCCGCCGGCCCGCAGGCGGCCCCGGACACGGCCGCCCCGCACCCGGCCGAGCAGCCGGCGGCGGACACGTACGGCGGCGAGCGGCACACGACGGACGCGTACGGCGGCGAGCAGTCGCCGACGGACGCGTACGGCGGCGAGCAGCACACGACGAGCACGGACAGCGGCGGGCAGTCGGCGACGGACACGTACGGCGGCGGGCAGTCGGCGACGGACACGTACGGCGGCGGGCAGTCGGCGTCGGACACGTACGACGGCGAGCAGCACGCCTACTTCGGCGAGCGGGTGAGGCGCGGCGCGCACCCCGGCTCCTCCGCGCCCGCCGCGTACCCGGGCGAGCGGGCGGCGCAGCCGCCGCACGCGGGGGAGGAGCCCGGGGAACCGGAGCCGTTCGACCCGTCCCGCGCCCGCCCGTACGGACAGCCCGGCGCGGGGCAGGGGGCCCACCCGGACACCGCGTACGCCCCCCACACGAGCCGGGAGCAGCCCCCGCGGACCGAGGCCCCGGAAACGGCGGTCCCGGAGACCGGGACCGCAGCGTCCGCCGACGCGCACGCGCCTGCCGCTCCGGCCCATGACACACCGGCCGGAGACGGCGACGGCGCCACGGCCGGGCACGGCCCCGGCACTTCCGCGGACCTCCCCGCCGGGCCGGACGCCGGACCCGCCGACCGGCCCGGCGACGACACCGCGCGGCCCGCCCACGAGGCCGCTGAGGCCGCCGACGAGGCGGAAGGGGCCGTGGAGGCCACCGAGGTGCCCGCCGAGCCGTCCGCCGGCCCCGGCCCGGACGACGCGCCCCCCGCGCCCCGGACCGCCGAGCAGCCGGCGACCGCCGGCCGGGACGCGGACCCTGCGGCACCGGACGAGGACCCCGCCCCCTCGGACGCCGACTCCGCGTCCGCGCAGGAGGACCCGGACCCCGCGGCCGACGCGCACTCCGCGTCCCCGCACGACGAACACCCCCTCGCCTCCTACGTCCTGCGCGTCAACGGCGTCGACCGGCCCGTCACCGACGCGTGGATCGGCGAGTCGCTGCTCTACGTCCTGCGGGAGCGCCTCGGCCTCGCCGGCGCCAAGGACGGCTGCTCGCAGGGCGAGTGCGGCGCCTGCAACGTCCAGGTCGACGGACGGCTCGTCGCCTCCTGCCTGGTGCCCGCCGCCACCGCGGCCGGCAGCGAGGTCCGCACCGTGGAGGGGCTGGCCGCCGACGGGCAGCCCTCGGACGTGCAGCGGGCGCTCGCCCGGTGCGGCGCGGTGCAGTGCGGCTTCTGCGTGCCCGGCATGGCGATGACCGTGCACGACCTGCTGGAGGGCAACCCGGCGCCGACCGAGCTGGAGACCCGCCAGGCGCTGTGCGGCAACCTGTGCCGCTGCTCGGGCTACCGGGGCGTCCTGGAGGCGGTCAAGGAGGTCGTCGCCGAGCGCGAGACGCACACCGCGGCGGACGAGTCCGAGCCGGGCGCCGACGAGTTGCGCATCCCGCACCAGGCGGGCCCGGGAGCCGGCGGGATCCACCCCTCGGCCTTCGACCCACCGCACCGGCATGACCACTACGGCCAGGACGGAGGCCAGCAGTGAGCAACGAAGCCGCCACCGCCGCCGCCACGGAGTCCGAGCCCGCGCCGGAGTCGCCGCCGCACGGCATCGGCTCCTCGCTGCCGGCCGCCGACGCCCGCGCCAAGACGGAGGGGACCTTCCCCTACGCGGCCGACCTGTGGGCCGAGGGCCTGCTGTGGGCGGCGGTGCTGCGCTCGCCGCACCCGCACGCGCGCATCCGGTCCGTCGACACCACGCACGCGCGGGAGATGCCCGGCGTGCGGGTCGTCATCACCCACGAGGACGTGCCCGGCAGCCCGGTGCACGGCCGGGGCAGGCCCGACCGCCCGGTGTTCGCCTCCGAGGTCGTACGCCACCACGGCGAGCCGATCGCCGCCGTCGCCGCCGATCACCCCGACACGGCGCGGATGGCCGCGGCCGCCGTCATCGTCGAGTACGAGGTCCTCGACCCGGTCACCGACCCGGAGCAGGCCTTCGAGGCCGAGCCCCTCCACCCCGACGGCAACCTGATCCGGCACATCCCGCTGCGGCACGGCGACCCGGAGGCGGCCGGCGAGGTCGTCGTCGAGGGCCTGTACCGCATCGGCCGCCAGGATCCGGCCCCGATCGGCGCCGAGGCCGGGCTCGCGGTGCCCCGCCCCGACGGGGGCGTCGAGCTGTACCTGGCCTCCACCGACCCGCACGCCGACCGCGACACGCTCGCCGCCTGCTACGGCCTGGAACCGGACCGCGTGAAGATCGTCGTCACCGGTGTACCCGGTGCCACCGCCGACCGCGAGGACCAGGGCTTCCAGCTGCCGCTCGGACTGCTGGCGCTGCGGACCGGCTGCCCGGTGAAGCTGGCGGCGACCCGTGAGGAGTCCTTCCTCGGCCACGCCCACCGCCACCCGACCCTGCTGCGGTACCGCCACCACGCCGACGCCGAGGGCAGACTCGTCAAGGTCGAGGCGCAGATCCTGCTCGACGCGGGCGCCTACGCCGACACCTCCTCCGACGCCCTGGCCGCCGCCGTCGCCTTCGCCTGCGGCCCCTACGTCGTGCCGCACGCCTTCATCGAGGGCTGGGCCGTGCGCACCAACAACCCGCCCTCCGGTCATGTGCGCGGCGAGGGCGCGATGCAGGTCGCCGCCGCCTACGAGGCCCAGATGGACAAGCTCGCCAAGAAGCTCGGGCTCGACCCGGCGGAGGTGCGGCTGCGCAACGCCCTGGCCACCGGCGACGTCCTGCCGACCGGCCAGACGGTGACGTGCCCGGCCCCGGTCGCCGAACTGCTCCAGGCCGTACGCGACCACCCGCTGCCGCCGCTGCCCAAGGACAGCCCCGAGGAGGAGTGGCTGCTGCCCGGCGGCCCGGAGGGCGCGGGCGAACCGGGCGCCGTGCGACGGGGCGTCGGCTACGGCCTGGGCATGGTGCACATGCTCGGCGCGGAGGGCGCGGACGAGGTCTCGACGGCGACCGTGAAGGTCCAGGACGGCGTCGCCACGGTGCTGTGCGCGGCCGTGGAGACCGGCCAGGGCTTCACCACGCTGGCCCGGCAGATCGTCCAGGAGACGCTCGGCATCGACGAGGTGCACGTGGCACCGGTCGACACCGACCAGCCGCCCGCCGGCGCGGGCTGCCGGGGCCGGCACACCTGGGTCTCGGGCGGCGCGGTGGAGCGGGCCGCGAAGATGGTCCGCACCCAGCTGCTCCAGCCGCTCGCGCACAAGTTCGGCATGTCCGCGGAGCTGCTGCAGATCACGGACGGCAAGATCACGTCGTACGACGGCGTGCTGTCGACCACCGTCACCGAGATGCTCGAGGGCAAGGAACTGTGGGCGACGGCCCAGTGCCGCCCCCACCCGACCGAGCCGCTGGACGAGTTCGGCCAGGGTGACGCCTTCGTGGGCCTGGCGTTCTGCGCGATCCGCGCGGTGGTCGACGTCGACATCGAGCTGGGCGCGGTGCGGGTGGTGGAGCTGGCCGTCGCACAGGACGTCGGCCGGGTGCTCAACCCGGCGCAGCTCGCCGCGCGCATCGAGGCGGGCGTCACCCAGGGTGTGGGCATCGC
Source organism: Streptomyces sp. NPDC003697 (assembly GCF_053587115.1). Taxonomy (NCBI): domain Bacteria; kingdom Bacillati; phylum Actinomycetota; class Actinomycetes; order Kitasatosporales; family Streptomycetaceae; genus Streptomyces; species Streptomyces sp. NPDC003697. Next base: position 17,517 of record NZ_JBSFNN010000075.1, on the reverse strand, counting down.
GCTCACCGAGAACCTGCGGACGCCGCGCGGCCTGATCCGCCATCCCGACCTCACGGGCTACGCGCTGCCCACCGCGCTGGACGCGCCGGACATCCGGATCGTCAAGCTCGTCGAGGAGCGGGACGTCGTCGCGCCCTTCGGCGCCAAGGCGGCCAGCGCGGTGCCGGTGGTGACCTGCCCGGCGGCCATCGCCTCCGCGGTCCGGGCCGCCACCGGCCGCCCGGTCAACCGGCTCCCGATCCGGCCTCAGGCCGCGGTGGTCACCACGCAGTGAGCGGCCGGCGGCCGGCCCTCGGGGGCGCACCTCGCACGGGGCCGGGCGGGCGTCCGGAGGCCCCGGGCGTCCGGGTGTCCGGGTGTCCGCCCGGGTCTGCGAGCCGCGCCACGGGGAGGGACCGTGCGCATGGGCGAACGTCACGCCAAGGCCGTGCGGCCCCACTGTGGGTGACGAGCGGCACGTGGGCAACGGGGCTTTTTCAGGGGCGCGTTGTCAGTGGGGGCGCGTAGTGTTCCTGTCGGTGGGATCGACGGCCCGCGCCCGAAGGGCGGACGTCCGGAGTGTCCTGCCCCTGTTTCTGGATCTTCATGCTCGGGGGAGCGATGAACATGACCGACGCCTGTGTCGCGGTGACCGGCCCGACCGAGGCCGCCCCGGCCGGCCCCGCCGGACCGGCCCGCCCGGACCCCTGCGCCGGCGGGCACGCGGCGGCGCGTCCCCGGCCGGTGACCGGCGTCGGCCTGACCGACACCCGCCCCCTGGCGCCCTGCCTCGGCACGCTCGCCCACTTCGCCGCGAGGGCGCGCCGTCTGGCGGGCCCGCACGGTGGGACGGCACTGCGCGCGGGCCGCTCGGGGCTGACGCTGGAGCTGTCCGCCCGCCTGCTGGACCGGGCGTTCGGCCGGGGCCGCGTCGCGCGCTTCGACGAGGTCGACTTCCCGACGACGCTCACGCACGAGCCGACCCGCCGTTTCCTGCGCGAGACGGGCCTGCCCGACGACGGCCGCCTGTTCCGGCTGGACACCGACATCGCCCTGCCGACCCTGGCCGAGTACTGCGCGGACGAGCGCGAGGACGCCGTACCGCCCGCCGCCCTCGTCACCGGCGCCGACCACGTCATACGCCTGGGCCGCCTGGCCGGCGCCACCGGCGTCCTGCTGGACGGCCGGACGGGCGCCGTCTGGAACTGGGACGAGCGCACCGGCACGGCCCACCCGCTGACCACGGACGTCTCCACCCTGACCCTCACCCTGTGCCTCCTGCACGGCGAACGAGCCGGAAGCCCTGCGCGGGCGGTCACGCGCTCGTGAGCGCGTGACCGCGTCTCCGGTGGCACGCCTCCGGAGCCGGACGCCGATGCGCGTGCCGCACAGGCCAGCCACTGACACGCAGTGAACCCGCTGTGAGGCGACGCGAGTTCTCACGACTGCTGGGACGGCTCGCCGTCGATGTCGTCGGGCTCGTCGTACGGCGGGATGCGCCGGCCCCGGCTCTCGCAGACGTTCAGAACGTCCGTCAGGCTCTCGACGAGACGGCGGCAGACCCAGCGGAGTTCACCGGTCGTGAGACTCGCCGTGCCCTCGATCATCGGCTTGGCGAGGCCCAGGATCACGATCGCCGTCTGGATCTGCTGTTCCTCGATCCTGTCGGCCAAAAGAGACAGGGGAGTGGCCGTGCCGTCCGTCACGAGGTGCGCGGGCCTGCCCTCGAGGCCACTCCACGGCAGGAGCCGGAGGTAGGTCGGCGTGCCCTCGGGCTGGGTGCTCACGCTGTCACTCCCGCCGGGTAGTCCTGTCCAAGGGCTCCGAGCACGGCGGCACGTCGCCGCTCCCGTTGCCGTCGTCGCTCCTGCTCCCGCTCATGGGCGATGACGTAGGGCCGTACGAGCAGCGCGTCCTCGCCGCGCAGGTACTCGGGCGAGCGGGGGCGGCGGCGGTGAGCGAGAAGCCCCACACCAGCCGATGCGATGATCAGCCGCCGTGTCGGTGAACCCGCGGGAATACGCTGGACTCGGCGCTTGCCTGGACCGGGCAGGAGCCACGAAAGGATGGGGGCCAGTAGGGTTCGCACTGTCGGTCACTCCTTGGGTGATCGGCCACGCCCCCGGACAGTTCGCCGCTGTCGCGGGGGTCCTTCGGTTGCGGGCGGGTCTTGCTGCTGGGCTCCGACAGCATACGCGTATTCGCGTATACGCGGTCGCGAGATCACGAAGATACGCGGATGCTCGATGCATGGATCTTGACCGTTCGGTGCCTGTCTGGCCCCAGGTAGCGGATGAACTGCGCCGCCGACTGGACGCGGGGAAGTACAAGCCGGGGGAGAGGTTTCCTGCCGTCAACGAGCTGGCGGCCGAACTGGACGTGGCTCCCTCGACGGTGCAGAAGGCGGTGGCCGCGCTGCGAGAAGAGGGACGGCTCCGCACCGTGCTGGGCCAGGGCTCGTTCGTGAAGGAGTAGAAGGCCGGTGTGGGCCAGCCACAGGACGTCCCACACCCGTGTCCCCGACCAGAGGTGCCGCTTGGCCCGTGTCGGCAGGAGTCAGTGAACCGAGGACGAGGGTGCGCGGGACGCCGTACCTGTCGGCGAGCAGGTCGGGCAGAGCCTGCGGATCCAGGTCGCTGGGCATGTGGTGGGGCCCTGCGCGACGTCCCGCAGAATCCGATGGCGCAACGTAGCTCAGGCGTCAAGAATCGCCGGATGCATGAAGTGCAGCTGGCCGACGGGATCGTCACTCTGTCCCCGCTACGCCTGGACGATGCGGAGGCACACCTCGCGGGGGAGGATGAGCAGCTGGTGCGCTGGCTCAGCGGCGGTCCCGGCACACGCGAGGGCGTCGAAGCCTACATACGGCACTGCCTGGAACAGTGGGACGCGGCCGGCCCACTCCGCGCTTTCGGCATCCGGGTGGGTATCGACGAGGCGCTCGCGGGGACGATCGACCTGCGCTTCACAGCAGAGGGCTTGTCTCCCGGCCAGGTGAATGTCGCCTACGGCCTCCACCCGTCATGGAGAGGGCGCGGCCTGGCCACCCGCGCGGTCCTCTTGGTCTCCCGATATGCGACGAGTGAAGGGGCGAAGCAGGCTGTGATCCGGGTAGAGCCGGAGAACACCGCGTCTTCCGCAGTCGCCCGTCGGGCGGGCTTTACCCTCGACAAGCACACACACGGCGCGGACGGGACACGGCTCGACTGGTACATACGGGATCTACGCATCGATACCCAGTGACGACCCTGGCGCTCGCAAGCCGGCGCGGGGCTTGGCGACGCAGGACCAGCAGTTACGGGATAGTCCTTTAGTTAGAGCTCGCGCAGATAGGCAGCATGGGGCCCCGGCATCGAGGCAGGCCAGGTCTGGGTGATCATGGAGTCGCGACGCGCTGTGACCACTGGGAGACCTGTGCCCGTTCTTCCTTCATGGCTGACCGACCCGCTGTGGGACCAATCCCCTGAAACGCTCCGGTATGACGGATGGTTACGGGATCCCGCTCGGCAGGGTTCTCGCCGGAGCGAACCGCCACGACTCCCCGCTAGTGGCTCCGACCCTGGACCGGCTGGCGGACCTGGGACCGCTGCCCGACGACATCACCGTGCACCTGGATGCCGGCTACGACTCGGACAAGACCCGCACCGAACTCACCACCCGCGGCCTGCATGGCCGCATCGCGCACAAGGGCGAGAAGGCACCGATCCAGGCGAGCCAGCGGTGGCACGTCGAACGCACCCACGCCTGGCAGAACTCCTTCCACCGCCTCGCCCGCTGCCACGAGCGCCGCGCGACCGTCATCCACGCCTTCTTCGACCTCGCCGACACCGTCATCGCCGTCCGTAGCCTGATCCGCCGGGCCTGGACGACCCACTGGTGGGACGACCGCCCGAACCGCTGCCCATGAGCGCGCACCTGTCTGCGCAGCCTCCTTGCGCTGCTGCCAAGCACGCTTCGGCCCGAGGAGGACCGCCGCTCTGGGAATACGCTTTTTGGGGCGTGCGAGTCAGTGCCGTCGTCTGGGATCTCAGCGCCGCTCACCAGGGCACGGGCGTTCCGTCCCAGGAGAAGAAGCCACCGGTGGGGCCGTCGTCTGGCAGCAGGGCCAGGCGGGCGGCTCCCTGGGCGGCCTCGGCCGGGTCGTCGCCGGCAGCGGCGGCCAGGGGGTTGAGGTCGGTGGCCCGCAGGCCGGGGGCGAGCGCGTTGACCTTGAAGCCGTCCTCGGCCAGCGTCTGGGCGTAAAGGACGGTGAGGGCGTTGAGGGCGGCCTTGGACGACCGGTAGGCGGCGGTGCCACCGCTTCCCGGGGTGAACTGGGGGTTGGGGTTCGTGCTCCAGGTCAGCGATGCGGTGCCGCTGGAGATGTTGACGATGCGCGGATTCGGGGACCGGCGCAGGGCGGGCAGGAAGGCATTGGTCACCGCCACCACCCCGAAGACGTTGGTCTCGTATGTGCGCCGGAACTCCTCGACGCTCGTGTCGGCCGGCGGGGCGAGTGACGGTGAGATCCCGGCGTTGTTGACCAGCACGTCCAGACGGTCCACCTGGGTCGCGGCCCGTGCGATGCCGTCAAGATCTGTCACGTCGAGGACCAGCAGGCGGGCGCCTGCGCCGATCTCCTCGACGGCTCGCTGTCCGAGCCCGCGGTCGCGAGAGCCCACGTACACGGTGAGGCCCGCGGCGGCGAGGAGCCGGGCGATGTGCTTGCCGATGCCCTTGTTGGCACCGGTGACAAGAGCTGTGCGATCGTTCATGGCAACTACCGTTCCCTGGCTGTGGGCGCCCTGCCAGGGACAACCTGTACCAGGCAGTGGGAGGAAGCGGCATGGCACGGCAGGAGCTGGCCCGCTTCCTGCGGGACCGCCGGGCGGGCCTGCGTCCACACGAGATCGGCCTGACGGCGACGGGCGCCGATCGCCGGACACCGGGCCTGCGCCGCGAAGAGGTGGCGGAACTCGCCCACATGTCGGTCGACTACTACACGCGGCTGGAGCAGGCCCGGGGGCCGCGGCCGTCCACTCGAATCCTGGACGCGTTGGCCCAGGCACTACGGCTCACGCCGGCCGAGCGCAGCCACCTGTTCCGCCTGGCGGGATCGAGCGCGCCGCCCGGCATCAGCGCCGTGCGGTGGGTACGCCCGCATGTGGCCCGGATGCTGGAGCGGTTGCCGGAGACCGGTGCCATCGTCACTGACGCGGCGTACGGCGTCGTCGCCTGGAACCCCCTGGCCCAGGCACTGCTCGGCGGCGATCTCGGAGGCGGGAGGACGAACCTGGCCCGGCGCCGCTTCCTTGGCCAGGGGCGGATGTACGAGAGCTCCAGCGCTGAGGAGTTCGGGCACATTGTGGTGGCGCGGCTGCGACGGGCCGCCGACCGCTACCCGCATGACCCGCAGCTGACCGCTCTGCTGGCCGAACTGCACGCTGGCAGCGTGGAGTTCCGACAGATATGGCAAACGCGTCCGGTCCACGCCCCCGGGCACCGCACCAAGATCCTCGATCACCCGGAGACCGGCACGCTGCGGTTGAACTGTGACGTCCTGCTCGTGCCCGAGGATGACCAGGAAGTCGTCCTGATCACGGCCGACCCCGGATCACCTGCCGCGCGGACCCTGCACAGGCTGGCCAGGCAGGCGACCTGAAACACAGGACTGGCACACGTCTCGCCAGTGGTTACAGAGCGTCGCAACTACATGATCACTGGGGCATGTGCCCACCTACTTTCCACGCCGCCTATCTGCGCGGGCTCTTAGTTAGAGGCCGTGGCGGGAATCGAACCCGCGTAACTCGCTTTGCAGGTTCGTCTGGGCTGGTCAGGGCGTGATCCGTGATCGTCCGCTGACGTTCGGACCCGTACGTATGCAGTGATCGTCACGTGCCCCCACACACGTGTCGACGCGTGCCGGCCCCGAGGTCGGGAGCCGTTCTCGCGCAGCCGCGTTATGCAGACCTGCCGCCCGCGAACGGCCGGGCATTGCGCCCGGCCGGGCAGTGGTCGGACCTCTGATCAGCGTCGTCGGCAGGCGCGGTTCATTCGCCCGCGGTGTCCTCGGTCTCCCAGCGCAGCAGGTCGCCCGGCTGGCATTCGAGCACCTCGCAGAGGGCGGCGAGCGTGGTGAAGCGCACCGCCTTGGCGCGGCCGTTCTTGAGTACCGCCAGGTTGGCGGGCGTGATCCCTACCCGGTCCGCGAGGTCGCCCACGGACATCTTCCGCCGGGCCAGCATCACGTCGATGTCGACGACGATCGGCATCAGATCACCTCGTCCAGCTCGGCCTGCATCTGCGCCGCTTCGACGTCGCGCGCGACGGCCTGGGCGAGCAGCATCCGCAGCACGAGCACGATGAGCGCGACCCCGAGGATGGCCACGCCGATCCCGCCCATGATGAGGGTGACGCCCGGGTCGTCCCGCTGGCCCGGTGCGTTGACGGCCGTGACCGCGAACCACACGAGGGCAGCCGCGACGATCGCGCCGATCACGATGTCCACGTACCGGAAGGCGGCGTGGGAGAACACGGTTCCGCGTCGCACCATCGACACCAACCGCCATACGCAGACCACGGCGACCTGGACCGAGACCATGCCCAGGATCGTGATCACCCGCAGCGGGGTCAACGGGAGCGATCCGTCCTCCGGATCGCTCCCGCTGACCAACGCCCACACCATCCCGGCCTGTACGAACACGGTGCCGGCGAGCATCACCATGAGCACGGCGCGCAGCGCACCCACCGTCAGCTTTCCCATGACCCATCCTTCCATCGAGTTACGATCAGAATCTATCGAGTTTCGATAGGTCAGGCAAGGGGTGGGCAGGGTGGGCAGGTCGGTCGGAGCCTGCGGATCCAGGTCGCTGGGCAGGCACATGCAGCCGTCCCCCGGCCGAGTCGGGCCGGCAGGTCGTCGACGGTCGCTTGCGTGAGTTTCACGGCCCACCGGTGCCGGCCGAGCCGCTGCGGACGAACGGAAGGGCGGCACCCCGAGAGGGTGCCGCCCTTCCGTTCTGCCTGGTCGGGGCCAGGTGGAGGCCGTGGCGGGAATCGAACCCGCGTAACTCGCTTTGCAGGCGAGTCCCTCAACCACTCGGGCACACGGCCGTCGGCCGGTCCGGGCCGCCGGCGCGGCCGTGGCGGGGTGGGCCCGCCTGCCGTGCCGCCGGTGGAGCGCGTCCGGACTCGGTGACTCGACCGTAGGCGCGGGCCGTCCGGTACTCAAGGGAACCCGCCGGTCCCGCAACGCGACTGCCACACGCCGTTCACGAAGCGGGCGGCCAGGGACGGGTCGTACGACCAAGGTCCCGGCCCGCGCCCTTCTCCCGACAGGTGTCAGTGTCGGACGTGCACCTTACTCTGGCGACCATGACCGCCCTCGAATCGCGCGACACCGGCGTCGCGGACACCCCCGGCCCGTCCTCCGTGACGGACGAGGCCGCCGAAACCGTGCTGAGCAGGTCCTACCGGGCGCTCAGTATCGGCATCGTCACCGTCGTCCTGCTCATCGCCTTCGAGGCGACCGCGGTCGGCACGGCGATGCCGGTCGCCGCGCGGGAGCTGGACGGGGTGCCGCTGTACGCGTTCGCGTTCTCGGGGTTCTTCACGACGAGCCTGTTCGGGATGGTGCTCGCCGGGCAGTGGTCCGACCGGCGCGGACCGCTGGGCGCGCTGACCACGGGGATCGGCGCGTTCGCGGCGGGCCTGCTGCTGGCCGGGACGGCCGGCGCCATGTGGGTGTTCATCGTGGGGCGGGCCGTGCAGGGCCTCGGCGGCGGACTGGTGATCGTCGCCCTGTACGTCGTCGTCGGCCGCGCCTACCCCGAGCGGCTGCGGCCCTCGATCATGGCGGCGTTCGCGGCGGGCTGGGTCGTCCCGTCGATCGTCGGCCCGCTGGCCGCCGGCGCGGTGACCGAGCACCTCGGCTGGCGCTGGGTCTTCGTCGGCATCCCGGTGCTGGTCGTCCTCCCGCTCGCCCTCGCACTGCCACAGATACGACGGCGGGCGGCGGGCCCGGTGCGGGACGGGGCCGGGCAGGCCTCCCTCGACCTGCGCCGCATCCGGCTCGCGCTCGGCATCTCCCTGGGCGCCGGACTGCTGCAGTACGCGGCGCAGGACCTGCGGTGGGTCTCGCTGCTCCCCGGCGCCGCGGGGGCCGCGCTGCTCGTGCCGGCCGTGCGCGGGCTGCTACCCCGCGGCACCTACCGGGCGGCGCGCGGGCTGCCGTCCGTGGTGCTGCTGCGCGGGGTGGCCGCGGGCTCCTTCGTCGCCGCCGAGTCCTTCGTACCGCTGATGCTCGTCACCCAGCGGGGCCTGTCGCCGACCCTGGCCGGCTTCTCGCTGGCCGCGGGCGGCGTCACCTGGGCGCTCGGCTCCTGGGTCCAGTCCCGGCCGGCGACGGCGCACCTCCGGGAACGGCTGACGACCGTGGGCATGGTGCTGGTGGCGGCGGCCATCGCCGTCGCGCCCAGCGTGCTCCTCCCCGCCGTCCCCGTCTGGACGGTCGCCGTCGCCTGGGGCTTCGGCTGCTTCGGCATGGGCCTGGTCATCTCGTCCACGAGCGTGCTCCTGCTGCGCCTCTCCGCCCCCGAGGAGGCCGGGGCCAACTCGGCGGCCCTGCAGATCTCCGACGCGCTCTCCAACGTCGTGCTGCTGGCCGCCGGCGGTGCCGCCTTCGTGGCCCTGGGCGGCGGCACCGTGGCCCACTCCGCCGCGACGGCCGGCACCGGGTCCCACCCGGCGGCCTTCGCCGCGGTGTTCCTGCCGATGGCGGGGGTGGCGCTGGCGGGGGCGTGGGTGACGAGGCGGGTGCAGCCCCCTTCGTGAGTGACGCGCTTCCGCGAGCGCGACGCCTCCGGCCCCGCCCGGTCGCCACCGTGGCGACGGGTGCGCCGGGCGGGGCCGAGGTGATCGGCGGGCCCTTGCGGGCGCTCGCGGCGCGGGGTGTGTGAGCTGGGTCCCATCCTCGGGTGACCCCGTGCCGTTCGCGCAGGGGCGCCGCCGGGCCGCCGGTAGGGTGGCCCGGTCGTCATACGTAGCCGAGCCGCTCGACCCACCCGACGGAGACCGTGACTACCACCGCCGCCAGCTCGTCCCATTCGCACCACCTCTCGCCCGCCTTCCCGGGCCGCGCGCCCTGGGGCACCGCCAGCAAGCTGCGGGCCTGGCAGCAGGGCGCGATGGAGAAGTACATCCAGGAGCAGCCCCGCGACTTCCTCGCCGTCGCCACCCCCGGCGCCGGCAAGACGACCTTCGCTCTGACGCTCGCGTCCTGGCTGCTGCACCACCACGTCGTGCAGCAGGTCACCGTCGTCGCGCCGACCGAGCACCTGAAGAAGCAGTGGGCGGAGGCGGCCGCGCGGGTGGGGATCAAGCTGGACCCCGAGTACAGCGCGGGCCCGCTCAGCCGGGAGTACGACGGGGTCGCCGTCACCTACGCCGGTGTCGGCGTGCGCCCCATGCTGCACCGCAACCGCGTCGAGCAGCGCAAGACCCTCGTCATCCTCGACGAGATCCACCACGCAGGTGACAGCAAGTCCTGGGGCGAGGCGTGCCTGGAGGCCTTCGAGCCCGCCACCCGCCGCCTCGCGCTCACCGGCACGCCCTTCCGGTCGGACACCAACCCCATCCCCTTCGTCACGTACGAGGAGGGCCAGGACGGCATCCGCCGCTCCGCCGCCGACTACACCTACGGCTACGGCTCCGCCCTCTCCGACGGCGTCGTGCGCCCCGTCATCTTCCTCTCCTACAGCGGCAACATGCGCTGGCGTACCAAGGCGGGCGACGAGGTCGCCGCCAGGCTCGGCGAGCCCATGACCAAGGACGCCGTCAGCCAGGCCTGGCGCACCGCGCTCGACCCGCGCGGCGACTGGATGCCCGCCGTGCTGCGCGCCGCCGACCAGCGGCTGACCGAGGTCCGCAAGGCCATCCCGGACGCCGGCGCCCTCGTCATCGCCTCCGACCAGGACTCCGCGCGCGCCTACGCCAAGCTGATCCGTGAGATCACCGGCAGCAGCGCGACGCTCGTCCTCTCCGACGACGTCGGCGCCTCGAAGCGGATCGACGAGTTCAGCGCCGGTGACGACCGGTGGATGGTCGCGGTGCGCATGGTGTCCGAGGGCGTCGACGTCCCGCGCCTCGCGGTCGGCGTCTACGCCACCACCATCTCCACCCCGCTGTTCTTCGCCCAGGCCGTCGGCCGCTTCGTGCGGTCCCGGCGGCGCGGCGAGACCGCCTCCGTGTTCCTGCCGACCGTCCCGGACCTGCTCACCTTCGCCAACGAGATGGAGGTGGAACGGGACCACGCCCTGGACAAGCCGAAGAAGGAGGGCGAGGAGGACCCGTACGCCGAGTCCGAGAAGGAGATGGAGGAGGCGAACCGGGAGCAGGACGAGGACACCGGCGAGCAGGACATGCTGCCCTTCGAGGCGCTGGAGTCCGACGCCGTCTTCGACCGCGTCCTGTACGACGGCGCCGAGTTCGGCATGCAGGCCCATCCGGGCAGCGAGGAGGAACAGGACTACCTCGGCATCCCCGGCCTGCTGGAACCCGACCAGGTGCAGCTGCTGCTGCAGAAGCGGCAGGCCCGGCAGATCGCGCACAGCCGCAAGAAGCCGGACACCGAGGCCGACCTGCTCGAACTGCCCGCCGAGCGGCGCCCGGTGGTGAGCCACAAGGAACTGCTGGAGCTGCGCCGCCGGCTGAACACCATGGTCGGCGCCTACGTACACCAGAGCGGCAAGCCGCACGGTGTGATCCACACCGAGCTGCGCCGCGTGTGCGGCGGCCCGCCCAGCGCCGAGGCCACGGCCGGGCAGCTGCGCCAGCGGATCGCCAAGGTGCAGGAGTGGGCGACCCGGATGCGGTGACGCCCGCCCCGGGGGCGCCGCACGCCCGCACGCTCCTGGGGCGGGCCCTCGCAGGTCGGAGTACGTATCGGGACGAACGCCGGCAGGCCCACCTGATCGGCGACCGGATTCTGGACGGACTCTTCCGCTCAGCGAACCGGCTTCGCTACTGTCCCGCTACGCACACGGCCCGTGGCAGCGCCGCCGCGGAGCGCAGCCGTGAAGCGACCGAGTCCGGGCCGTCCGGACCGCCGGCCGATCGGTGGCCTCTGACGCGCGTCACCGACGGGACTCGGTGACGCATCCGCCGCGACGAGGGCCCGCCGACTTCATCCACCGAAGGAGTGGGCGTCGTGACCGCGGAGACCTCCCAGACGCTCGACCGGGGCCTGAAGGTCCTCAAACTGCTCGCCGACACGGACCACGGGCTGACCGTCACCGAGTTGTCCCAGAAACTGGGCGTCAACCGGACGGTGGTGTACCGGCTGCTCGCCACGTTGGAGCAGCACGCGCTCGTACGCCGTGACCTGGGCGGGCGTGCCCGGGTCGGGCTGGGGGTGCTGCGCCTGGGCCGCCAGGTGCACCCGCTCGTGCGGGAGGCGGCGCTGCCGGCGCTGCGGTCGCTGGCCGAGGACATCGGTGCCACGGCCCATCTGACCCTGGTGGACGGGGCGGAGGCCCTCGCGGTCGCCGTCGTCGAGCCCACCTGGACGGACTACCACGTCGCCTACCGGGCCGGTTTCCGTCATCCGCTGGACCGGGGGGCCGCGGGCAAGGCCATACTGTCGGCCCGGCAGCGGCCGGCGGCGGACCCCGGATACACGCTCACGCACGGGGAGCTGGAGGCCGGGGCCAGCGGTGCCGCCGCACCGCTGATCGGGGTGACCGGCGTGGAGGGCAGCGTCGGGGTCGTCATGCTCACGGACTGCGTCCCGGAACGGGTGGGCCCGCGGGTCGTGGACGCGGCACGGGAGGTCGCGGAGGCGCTGCGCTGAGACGGCCCACCGGCAGGAGGCCGGACCACGTCGTCGCGTAGATTGACCCCGTGTTCTCTCGCCTCCCGCGCCCACAGGCCGTCGCCGTCTGCGCTCTGCCCGTCGTCGCCCTCGTCGCCGTGGCGGTGTTCGCGCCGCTGCCGTTCTCGGTGGCGCAGCCCGGCATGACGGCGAACGTCCTCGGCGAGAACAAGGGCACGCAGGTGATCACGATTTCCGGCGCGCCGACGCGGAGGACGAGCGGACAGCTGCGGATGACGACGATCGAGGCGACCGGGCCGGACACGTCCGTCTCGCTCGGCGACATCGTCGACGGCTGGTTCGCCACCGACCGGGCCGTCATGCCGCGCGACGCCGTCTACCCGAGCGGCGGCGACGTCAAGGAGATCGAGCAGCACAACGCCGCGCAGATGAGGCAGTCCCAGGACGCGGCGACCCGGGCGGCCCTGTCGTACCTGGACCTCGACGCCAAGAAGGTGAAGGTCGCTCTCAAGCTCGCCGACGTCGGCGGTCCCAGCGCCGGCCTGCTGTTCTCCCTCGGCATCGTCGACAAGCTCCACGGCGACGGCAGCGGCGGCGACCTCACCGGCGGCCGCACCGTCGCCGGTACGGGCACCATCGGCGCCGACGGCAGGGTCGGCGCGGTGGGCGGCGTGGCCCTCAAGACGCAGGCCGCCCGCCGGGACGGGGCGACGGTGTTCCTGGTGCCGAAGGCCGAGTGCGCCGACGCCAGGGCGGAACTGCCGAAGGGGCTGCGGCTGGTCCCGGTCACCACGCTGAAGGGCGCGGTCGACTCGCTGGTGGCGCTGGAGAAGGGCAAGGGCACCGTCCCGCGCTGCTGACCCGCGGACGCCGGTCCCCGGCAGCCACCGCTCGGCACCGCCGGCGCCGCGCGGTCAGGCGCCACCGGCTCGGCGGCCGCACCGGCAGCAGGGGCGGCGACGCCGGCCGGCCCAGCATCAGGGGCAGCGACGCCAGCCAGTCCAGCATCAGGGCCAGGCACAGGACCAGGACCGTGCCCAGCGCCGGCACCGGCAGCCGTCGCGCCTCGATCCCGGTGGCGATCAGAGCGCCCAGGCCCTCACCTCCGGCGAGACCCGCCACGGCCGTCGCCCCGACGGCCACGGCCAGCGACCCTCGGACGCCGGCCAGGACCAGCGGGGCGGCGGCCGGCAGTTCCGCCCGGCCCAGGACCGCGGGCGGCGGCATGCCGCCGCCCCGTGCCGCCGTGAGCAGCACGGGATCCACCCCGCGCAGGCCGGTGACCGCGCGGGGCAGCACCGGCAGGGCGGCGCAGACGGTGACCACGGCCGCGACCGCGCACGCGTCGCCGCCGAGCCGGAACACCAGCAGGGCGAGCAGCCCGAGCAGGGCCGCGGCCAGGTGGGCGGCGGCCACCGCCTTCGGCAGGCGTGCCGACCGCCGTTGGGCCCCGCGCGTCAGCGCGACGGCCGGCGGCACCGCGACGACCAGCGCGAGGGCGGTGCACCCGACGGCGAGCCCGATGTGCCACCACAGCGCCACGGCCGCCCGGTCGTGCGCGAGGAGCTTCCGGGAGACGGCGTCCGGGGGCATCAGCCGGAACCACGACCAGGTGGCCATGAGGACGACGACGAGCGCCGTCGGCAGCAGCGTCAGCTTCCGCCGGACCTCCCGCGCGGAGGGTGAACGGACGCGGTCGGTGACCGGCGCGACGGTCGGCCGCGGTGCGGCGGTCGGCCGCGGTGCGGCGGGGCGGATCCGGGCCGTGGTGGAGGGGGCGGGGGCGGTCGGGCGTGATGTGGCGGGGGCCATCCGGGCGGTGGCCGGTGCCACGGCCGGTCGTGATGCCGGGGGACGGACCCGGGTGGTGGCCGGTGCGACGGCCGGCCGGGGTGCGGCGGGCCGGACCCGGGCGGTGGCCGAGGTGACGGCAGGGCGTGCTCCCGGGTCCTCCCACCATGTCACGCGCGCTCACCCCGTCGGCCGGCCCTGGTTGGCAGCCCGGTCCTCTGCGGCCTGCTCCACCAGCGGGATGATCCGCAGCGGAACGGGATTCTCCATCACGATCGCCGTCGAGGCCCGGACGATCCCATCAAAACCGACAACCCGGTCGATCACACGCTGAAGATCGGCATTCGAGCGAGCCACCAGCCGGCACAGCATGTCGCCGGTGCCCGTGGTGGTGTGCAGTTCCAGCACCTCCGGCACGGTCGCCAGATGGGCCCGCACGTCCGCCCCCTGCCCCTGCCGGATCTGCAGCGTCGCGAACGCCGTGACCGGGTAGCCGAGCGCAGCCGGGTCCACTTCCGGACCAAAGCCGCGGACCACTCCGTTCGACTGGAGCCGGTCCAGACGCGCCTGCACCGTGCCCCGCGCGACGCCCAGCCGCCGCGACATCTCCAGCACCCCGATGCGCGGCTCGCGGGCCAGCAGCACGATGATGCGGCCGTCCAGCTGATCGATCGCCACGGCAGCCTCCCCAGCTGGTCATCCTGTACAGAGAGCCCCTCGGAACGCGGCTCTCACCGGACATGTTGCCCAGTGAAAACGCAAACTATTGCGCACCTTGCAGGTCAGGGTGACGCTTCCGCCATGACGCAGACCACAGAGCACACTCCCGATGTGACCGCCCGGCAGGCCGATCCCTTCCCGGTCAAGGGAATGGACGCGGTCGTCTTCGCCGTGGGCAACGCCAAGCAGGCGGCGCACTACTACTCCACCGCCTTCGGCATGCGGCTGGTGGCGTACTCCGGACCGGAGAACGGCAGCCGTGAGACCGCGAGCTACGTGCTCGAGAGCGGCTCGGCCCGCTTCGTGCTCACCTCGGTGATCAAGCCCGCCTCCGAGTGGGGCCGCTTCCTCGCCCAGCACGTGGCCGAGCACGGCGACGGCGTTGTCGACCTCGCCATCGAGGTGCCCGACGCGCGCGCCGCGTACACCTACGCGCTCGAGCACGGCGCCCGCTCGGTGGCCGAGCCGTACGAGGTGAAGGACGAGCACGGCACCGTCGTCCTCGCCGCGATCGCCACCTACGGCGAGACCCGTCACACCCTCGTCGACCGCTCCGGCTACAACGGCCCCTACCTGCCCGGCTACGCGGCCGCCAAGCCGATCGTCGAGCCCCCGGCCCAGCGCACCTTCCAGGCGATCGACCACTGCGTGGGCAACGTCGAACTCGGCCGTATGAACGAGTGGGTGCAGTTCTACAACAAGGTCATGGGCTTCACGAACATGAAGGAGTTCGTGGGCGACGACATCGCGACCGAGTACAGCGCACTGATGTCGAAGGTCGTCGCCGACGGCACGCTCAAGGTCAAGTTCCCGATCAACGAGCCCGCCGTCGCCAAGAAGAAGTCGCAGATCGACGAGTACCTGGAGTTCTACGGCGGCGCGGGCGTCCAGCACATCGCGCTGAACACCAACGACATCGTGCAGACGGTCCGCACGATGCGCGCGGCCGGCGTCGAGTTCCTGGACACGCCCGACTCGTACTACGACACCCTCGGCGAGTGGGTCGGCGACACCCGCGTCCCGATCGACACCCTGCGCGAGCTGAAGATCCTCGCCGACCGCGACGAGGACGGCTACCTGCTGCAGATCTTCACCAAGCCGGTCCAGGACCGCCCGACCGTGTTCTTCGAGCTCATCGAGCGGCACGGCTCCATGGGCTTCGGCAAGGGCAACTTCAAGGCGCTCTTCGAGGCGATCGAGCGGGAGCAGGCCAGGCGCGGCAACCTGTGAGCCCCGGCGGTGGGCCCGGTGACCCCGGGCTCACCGCCCCCGCGTGCCGCCGCCGGGCCCTCCGCGGGCGCCCCGCTCACTGTGCGCCAGGGCGGCGACATCCACCCGGCAGACGGAGTGGGCGGCCGGCGGGGTTCACACCGATGGCCCCGAGTGCGACGCTGTGATCATGAGCCGTATCCAAGCCCCGCCCGAAGAAGGCGCCGAAGCCCAGGGCACCCTCACCGGCCGGCTCCTCGCGGGTCTGCCGGCCGAGGCGGTCCTCACCGACCCCGACGTCATGGCCTCCTACGCGAACGACATGGCGAGCTTCTGCCCGTCGGGCGCGCCGGCCGTCGTCGTCCTGCCGCGCACGGTGGAGCAGGTGCAGCACGTCATGCGCACCGCCACCGCACTGCGCGTCCCCGTCGTCCCGCAGGGCGCCCGCACCGGCCTGTCCGGCGCGGCCAACGCCTCCGAGGGCTGCATCGTGCTGTCCCTGACCAGGATGGACCGCATCCTGGAGATCAACCCGGTCGACCGGATCGCGGTCGTGGAGCCGGGCGTGGTCAACGCCGCGCTCTCCCGCGCGGTGAACGAGCACGGCCTGTACTACCCGCCGGACCCCTCCAGCTGGGAGACGTGCACCATCGGCGGCAACATCGGCACCGCCTCCGGCGGCCTGTGCTGCGTGAAGTACGGGGTCACGGCCGAGTACGTCCTCGGCCTCGACGTCGTCCTCGCCGACGGGCGCCTGCTGTCCACCGGCCGCCGCACCGCCAAGGGCGTCGCCGGGTACGACCTCACCCGCCTCTTCGTGGGCTCCGAGGGCTCGCTCGGCATCGTCGTCCGGGCGGTCCTCGCGCTGAAGCCGCAGCCACCGCAGCAGCTGGTGCTGGCCGCCGAGTTCCCCTCCGCGGCCGCCGCCTGCGACGCGATCTGCCGGATCATGGCGGGGGGCCACGTGCCGTCGCTGCTGGAGCTGATGGACCGTACGACGGTCAAGGCGGTCAACGACCTGGCGCACATGGGCCTGCCGGAGACCACCGAGGCCCTCCTGCTGGCCGCCTTCGACACCCCAGACCCGGCCGCCGACCTCGCCGCGGTCGGCGCCCTCTGCGAGGCGGCCGGCGCCACGCAGGTCGTCCCGGCCGAGGACGCCGCCGAGTCCGAACTGCTGCTGCAGGCCCGGCGGCTGTCGCTGCCCGCGCTGGAGGCCGTCAGGGGTACGACGATGATCGACGACGTGTGCGTGCCGCGCTCCGCACTCGGCGAGATGCTCGACGGGATCGAGCGGATCGCCGAGAAGTACGGGCTCACCATCGGCGTCTGCGCGCACGCCGGCGACGGCAACACGCACCCCACCGTCTGCTTCGACGCCCGGGACGAGGACGAGTCGCGGCGCGCCCGGGAGTCCTTCGACGAGATCATGGCCCTCGGCCTCCGGCTCGGCGGCACCATCACCGGCGAGCACGGCGTGGGCGTGCTGAAGAAGGAGTGGCTGGCGCGCGAGATCGGCCCCGTGGGCGTGCAGATGCAGCGGGCGATCAAGCAGGTCTTCGACCCGCTGGGGCTGCTGAACCCGGGCAAGCTGTTCTGACACGGCCCGTCCCGCCGCACGGCCGTCGTGCCGGTGCGGCCGGCGTGTACGACGACCCGGCCGGTCGCCGGCCCGCTCGTAGGGCCGGTCCGTAGGCCGGTCCGTCGGCTGGTCCGTCGGACGGGGTCCCCCGTAAGGCCGTCCTGCCGGTCGCGGGCTCGCCCGTACGACCGGCCCGGTCGACCGACGGCCCGTTCGTGCGCTGTCGCGTCGGGTGGGATCCGCCCGTGCGGCCGACCCGTCGGGTGGCCTCGGCGCTGCGCCGGGCTTGGGCGTGGCGGGGCGGGAGGCGCGGGCGCCCGCCCCGCGCCCTCTGGCCCCACCCGCCCGGCCCGTCCCCGGCGTCCCGCCGGGTGGACGGAACGACCGTGGACAGGTCCAGCTCGAGCTTCTCGGAGAAGTCCGGCTC
>NZ_JBSFNN010000074.1:0-34428 GCF_053587115.1 Streptomyces sp. NPDC003697 | reverse complement strand
CCTCGCAGTCCGCGATGGCCGTGCTGGAGGACGGCGGCAACGCCTACGACGCGGCCGTGGCGGGCGCGTTCCACGCCGAACAGGGCCCACGGCCTGGATCACGGCCCGTCACGGCTCCGCCCCGATCGGCGGACCCGGACGTTTCAGTCGGCGGGGGCCAGCTCGACGGGCACGCCGTTGAGGACCGCGTTGCCCGAGAGCGGGTCGAGCAGGCTGCCGTCGAGGAGCTGGTTGACGTTGACGCCCGGGTCGGCCGCGGCGTGCCTGAGCCGCGTCCCGGGCCGGTCGTGGCCCCAGCCGTGCGGCAGGCTGACCACGCCGGGACGCACGCCGTCGGTGACCTCGGCCGGGGCGGTCACCTCTCCTCCGGCTCCCTTCACGCGCACCGCCGCGCCGTCGCGGATGCCGAGGCGGCCGGCGTCGTCGGGGTGGATGTGGAGGGTGCAGCGGTTGGATCCCCCGGTCAGCGCGGGCACGTTGTGCATCCAGCTGTTGTTGGAGCGCAGATGCCGGCGGCCGACGAGGAGGAGCCCGTCCGGGCGCTCACCGAGCGCCCGGCGCAGCCGCGGCAGGTCGTCCGCGATCGGCGGGGGCAGCAGCTCGATCCTGCCGCTGGTGGTCCGCAGCGGCTGGGGCAGGCGCGGGCGCAGCGGCCCGAGGTCGATGCCGTGCGGGTGGTGGAGCAGTCCGGCCAGGCTGAGCCCGTCCGGCCGGGCGCCGAAACCGTCGCCGTAGGGGCCGAGGCGCAGCATCATGTCGAGCCGGCGCTCGGGGCCGCCCTCGCCGGTGAGCGAGGCGGCGAGCTCCTGCGGGTCCCGGCCGTGGACGGGCGAGTGCGGGTCCCGCACCGCCTTGCCGAGCGTCTGCTCGACCACCATCGCGTCGACGGCCGCCGGGTCGGCGCCGGGGCGGCCGTGGCCGGAGACGGCGAGGATCAGCCGGGCCAGAATCTCGGTCTCGGCCATCCGGCCGGGTTCGAGGGGGACCGCGGGGCGGGTGTAGCGGACCTGGTTGCGCACGGCGAGGGTGTTGAAGGCGAAGTCGTGGTGCGGGCTCTGCGCGGGCGGCGGCGGGGGCAGCACGACGTGGGCGTGGCGCGAGGTCTCGTTCAGGTAGGGGTCGACGCTGACCATGAAGTCCAGCGAGGCGAGGGCTTTGTCGAGCCGGTCGCCGTCGGGTGCGGACAGCACGGGGTTGGCGGCGACGGCGATCAGGGCCCGGACCGGCTCGCCCTCGCCGGTGGCGGTGTCGATCTCCTCGGCGAGCGCGGACAGCGGCAGCTCCCCCTTGGCCTCGGGGTGCCGGCTCACCCGGGAGTGCCAGCGCCCGAGCGCGAAGCCGCGGCCGGGCCCGGCGGGCCGGGGTGTCCGGTCGGTGGCGGCCTGCGGGAACAGGGCGCCACCGGGCCGGTCGAGGTTGCCGGTCAGGATGTTGAGGACGTCCACGAGCCAGCTGGCCAGGGTGCCGTGCGGGACGGTGCAGCTGCCGATGCGGCCGTATACGGCGGCGGTCGGGGCGGCGGCGAGGTCACGGGCGAGGGTCCTGATGGTCACGGCGTCGACGTCGCAGGCCGCGGCAACGGCTTCGGGGGTGAAGTCGGTGAGGGCGTCGCCGAGTTCGCCGACCCCCTGCACATGCGGCGCGAGGTCCTGGAGGTCGACGAGGCTCTCCTCGTACAGCACGTGCGCCATCGCGGCGAGGAGCAGGGCGTCGGTGCCGGGCCTGATGGCGATGTGGCGGTCGGCGAGCCGGGCCGTGCGGGTGCGGCGCGGGTCGACGACGGTGAGGGTGCCACCGCGGGCCTTGAGGGCCCTGAGCCGGCCGGGGAAGTCTGGGGCGGTGCACAGACTCCCGTTGGACTCCAGCGGGTTGGCGCCGAGCAGGAGCAGGTGGTCGGTGCGGTCCAGGTCGGGTACGGGGATGGCGTTCGCATCTCCGTAGAGCAGGCCGCTGGAGACGTGCTTGGGCATCTGGTCGACCGTCGAGGCGGTGAAGACGCTGCGGGTGCCGAGCGCGCCGATCAGGACCGGCGGGTAGAGGCCGCCGGCCACGGTGTGGACGTTGGGGTTGCCGAGGACGACCGCGACCGAGTGCGGCCCGTACCGCTCGGCGACCTGCCGGATCCCGGCGGCGACCGCGTCGAACGCCTCCTCCCAGCCGGCCTCCCGCAACTCGCCGTCCCGGCGTACCAGCGGGACGCGGAGCCGGTCGGGATCGGCGTCGACGGCGCCGAAGGACGCGCCCTTGGGACAGATGAACCCCTTGCTGAAGACGTCGTCCCGGTCACCGCGGGCACCGGTGACGCGGGTGCCCTCGATGGTGAGCGTCAGCCCGCAGGTGGCCTCGCACAGGGGACAGATTCGCAGGGCGGTGCGGGACACGGGTCCTCCCGGAGGGCGGCGGCGCTGGACTGCGGCGAGCATACCGACCGGTAGGCATGGAGGGGAGGGGTTCGCAGCAGGTCTCCCCGGTGCCAGGGGGCGCCCGCCTGGATCGCCGGGGCGCCGGTCGCGTCAGTCCAGCGCCCGCGCCAGATACGCCCGGAGCATCTCCCGCATCTCCTCGATGACCGCCTCGTCGCCCGCCGGGTCGACGCGGAACGCCAGCTGGATGAGGGAGTCCGCGGTCTCCACGGCGATCAGGACGGTGCGGCGGAGGTTCTCGTCGGACGTGCGGCCCAGATGGCCGGCGAGCAGCGCGGTGAGCCGGCCGGCGACCCGGTGGTTGGGCTCGTGACGGCTGCCGACGGGGAGCTGGTTGCCGAAGTCGACCAGGGAGAAGCCCGGCGCGGTCCGCTTCATCGTCAGGTACTCGTCGAGCACGGCGTCCAGGGCCGCGCGCCAGCCCCCGTCGCGGGTCTTCGTCAGCCGCTCCGTGACGCGTTCGGTGTACCGCTCGAGGTTGCGCTCGGCGAGGGCCTCCGCCATCGCACGCTTGTTGCCGAAGAAACGGTAGACCGAGCCGATGGGGACACCGGCCCGCAGCGCGACGGCCCGTGTGCTGAGGGCGTCGTAGCCCACCTCGTCGAGGAGGTCGGCGCAGGCGTCGAGAATCCTGGTCAGCCGTTCGGCGCTGCGCCGCTGCACGGGGGCTCGGCGGAACGGGGTCGCTGGGGACACGGACCTCATGATGCCCGTCGGCCGCGGATCAGTGAAGCGCGCGTTCACGGCGGGGCCGGCCACCCGAGGCGGACTCCCGCACCGTCGCCCGGGGTTGCCGGCCCCCGCCCGGTGGCCGTCGGGGCGCGCGGCCGGTGCCGGGGAGGCCCGCGCGACACCGAGGGCACGCGTCCGGGCCGGCATGCCGGGGGTGCGGGACGGCGGTCCGGCCCGTCGCATGCGCCCGGCGTCCGGTTCCGGCCATCGGCCGGGAAGGTGGGCCGGAACCCTCTTGCGCGGGGGAAACCGCAATCCTACGGTGTTCCATAGGAATCAGCCGGTAAGGGAGCGATCATGAGCGGGGACGCACGCAAGACCGCGGAGGCACTGACCTACCTCTCCGGTTTCGGCAACGAGCACAGCTCCGAAGCGGTTCCCGGCGCCCTGCCCGACGGCCGCAACTCCCCGCAGCGCGCCCCCCTGGGCCTGTACGCGGAGCAGCTCAGCGGCACGGCGTTCACCGAGCCGCGCGCCCACAACCGCCGCTCGTGGCTGTACCGGATCCGCCCCTCGGCCGCACACCCGGCGTTCACGCGCAGCGGCAACGGCGCGATCCGCACAGCACCGTTCACCGAGACGGCGCCCGACCCCAACCGCCTGCGCTGGAACCCGCTTCCGGAACCCGCCGAGGGCACCGACTTCCTGGCCGGCCTGTGGACCCTCGGCGGCAACGGCGACGCCACCCAGCGCACCGGCATGGCCGTACACCTGTACCACGCCAACTCCTCGATGGAGCGGGTCCTCAGCGACGCCGACGGGGAGCTGCTCATCGTGCCCGAGCGCGGCGGGCTGCTGCTGCGCACGGAGTTCGGCCTGCTGCACGCCGAGCCGGGCCACGTCGCGCTGATCCCGCGCGGGGTGCGCTTCCGCGTGGAGCTGCTGGACGATACGGCACGCGGATACGTCTGCGAGAACTACGGCGCCCCCTTCCGCCTCCCCGACCTCGGTCCCATCGGGGCCAACGGCCTTGCCAACCCCCGGGACTTCCGGGCGCCGGTCGCCGCCTACGAGGACGTGGAAGGCCCGGTGGAGGTGGTGAACAAGTTCTGCGGCAACCTCTGGACCGCCACGTACGACCACTCACCGCTCGACGTCGTCGCCTGGCACGGCAACCATGTGCCGTACGTCTACGACCTGCGCCGTTTCAACGTGATCGGCACCATCAGCTACGACCACCCCGACCCGTCGATCTTCACGGTGCTCACCTCGCCCAGCGACACCCCCGGGCTGGCCGGCGTCGACTTCGTCGTCTTCGCGCCGCGCTGGCTGGTGGGCGAGGACACCTTCCGGCCGCCGTACTTCCACCGGAACGTGATGAGCGAGTACATGGGCCTGATCGAGGGTGCCTACGACGCCAAGGCCGAGGGCTTCGTCCCCGGCGGCGGCTCGCTGCACAACATGATGTCGGCGCACGGTCCGGACCGGGAGACGTTCGACCGGGCGAGCGCCGCCGAGCTGAGGCCGCAGAAGGTGGACGACGGACTGGCGTTCATGTTCGAGACCCGCTGGCCGGTGACCCTGACGTCGCACGCGGCGGACGCGGACCACCTGCAACAGGCCTACGACGGCGTCTGGCAGGGCCTCCAGCGGCATTTCCGCCCGTTGCGCTGAGCGAGGCCCGACCGGTACGGATAGCCCCGTGACCTCTTTCGCCCCGGATTCGATCGTCCTGAACCGCAAGCTGCCCCTGTGGTACCAGGTGTCGCAGTCGCTGCGTGCCTCGATACTCGGGCGCTCGCCCCGGGACCCGCTGCGCCTGCCCACCGAGGAGCAGCTGGCGGAGCACTACGGCGTGAGCGTGCTGACCATGCGGCAGGCGCTCAAGGAGCTGGAGGACGAGGGGCTGATCACGCGCCGCCGCCGGCGCGGCACGTTCATCGAGCCCGGCGCGCGCCGGGGTTCCCCGGTACGGCTGCTGGGCTCGGTGGACGCGATCGTGGCGCAGCAGTCCGGCATGCGGTCCAGGCTGCTGGACCGCGGCACGGTGCCGGTGCCCGGCGACCTCGCCGAGTTCTTCCCTGACCTCGGCGAGGTCGCGACGTACCACCGGCTGCGCAGCGACGAGAAGACCGGCGAGCCGACCAACCACGCCCGCAACTACGTCCGTCCCGAGCTGGCCGAGCGCATCGCACCGGACGATCTGGCGCGGTGGCCGATGACGAAGGTGCTGCGCGACGTCGTGGGCGTGGGCATCGGCCGGATCACCGACACCGTCGAGGCACGGCTGGCCGACCCGAACACGGCGCGGCTGCTCGAGGTTCCGCTGCTCAGCCCCATCCTGCACTACACGGGCATCACCTACGGGACGGACGGACGGCCGCTGGACGTGGCGGTGATCCACTATCGCGGCGACCGCTTCTCGTTCACGGTCACGCTCGATGCGACCTGAGGCCGCCCCGTGAGCCCGGCACCCCGTCGTACGATGCCCGGCGTGACGCACGACGACGCCCCGCTGCTGGCGGACCTCATGCCGTGGTCCGTCGCACCGCCGCGGCTCGGCCGGGGGTGGCCGGCGGCCCCCGACGCGGCCTGCCTGACAGCGCGCTGGGACGCCCTGCTGAAGGCTCAGGGGCCGGACAGGGAGGCGCTGTTCGAGCCGACCCGCTCCCGCACCCTGCACACGGCGGTCGGGCAGCTGCCGGGCCGGTCGGGCGGCACCGGGAGGCTGGCCCGCGCCACGGGCCCCTGCCCGCCACCGGTGCGGGTGCTGCGGGCGCCCTTCGACGAGCAGTGGCTGATCCCGGACCACCGGCTGATCGACGCGGCCCGCCCGGAGCTGTGGCGGGTGGCGGACGCCGACCAGATCTTCGCGGTCGAGACGGCCTCCGTGCCGGGCGGCACGGGGCCGCTGCTGCTGGCGACGTCCCTGCTGCCCCTCCTCGGGGCCGGCCGCGTCCGCCCGCTGTACCGCCGCCCGGGAGCCGGTGAACCCAATCTGGCCCCCGGCCTGACGGACCTCCTGGCCGACCGCCTCGGCCACCGCCCCGGCCCGGTCGACGTCCTCGCCTGGATCCTCACGGCGGTGCGCCCCGGGCCCGGCGGGCTCACCGTCCCGTTGACGGGGGACGCCGGACTCTGGGCGGCCGGCGTCGAGTCGGGCCACCGCATGCTGCGGCTGACGCGCCGCGACGGGGAGCGCCCCAAGCTTCCGGGCGGCCGCCGGCCCTACGTCCGCGCGGCCCTGCCGGCCCGGCCGCGGACCATCCACCACGACCGCGAGGAGGAGACCCTGCACCTGGACGGGGGCCGCATCTCCCCGGTGCCGGCCGCGGCATGGGACTTCGAGGCAGGCGGCGTGCGCGTGCTGGAGCGGTGGTTCGCGGCCCGGACGGCCGAGGCGGAGCCGGGCACCCTGGCGACGATCCGCCCGGCGGCCTGGCCGCAGGCGTGGACGTCCGAACTGCTGGAGCTGATCACGGTCCTGACCCTGTTCGCCGAACTGCCCCCGCCGCCGCCGCGGGAGCCGGCGGACCGCTCCCCGATCACGGCGGCGGAGCTGCGCGCGGCGGGCGTCCTGCCGGTGCCGCGGACCGCCCGCCGCCCCGCCTCCGTGCTCGACCACCGCGAGGAAGGCCCGGAGGGCCAGTTCGCCCTGCTCTGACCAGGGACCTCCGCCCCGGCAGCGGCACGGACGCGACCGCCGGGGCACGCGAGGTGCGGGCGGGACGCGCCGCACCGCCGCCCGGACGCCCGCTTCAGGCCGGCCGGCACCGGCCCCTGCGCGAGGGCCGCCGCCGGGCCGCGAGTGCCCGACTACGGCGCCGGGGGCGTGCCGTGGTGACCGGCGCGCAGCCGCCGGCCGGCGGGCGACCTGCCGGGCGGGTGGCCGGCGGGAGCACGGGCGTGGCTGCGTCGACGCGGGGCAGCGCGTCCGCGGGGGCCGTGGCGGCGGCCGGACCGCGGCCTGTCACGCAGCCCCGCACGACCTCCGGTCGCGCGGGCGGCACGTACGCGGGCCGGGGGCCGGCACGGAGTGACCGGCCGCCCGCGGACCGCGACCAGCCGCACGGGAGCCCGGGCGGTCTCCGGGCGGCGGTGTCGCGACTGGTGACAGGAGCGCCGCTCAGCAGACATGATCCCTTCCGTGGACCAGCTCCCCCTGCCCCTGGAGGGCATCACCGTCGTCGCCGTCGAGCAGGCGGTCTCCGCCCCGTTCGCGACCCGGCAGCTCGCCGACCTCGGCGCCCGGGTCATCAAGGTCGAGCGCGTCGACGGCGGCGACTTCGCCCGCGGGTACGACACCGCCGCAGCCGGACTCGCCTCGCACTTCGTGTGGTGCAACCGCGGCAAGGAGTCGATCGCGCTGGACCTGAAGGACCCGCGGGGCCCGGAGGTCGTCCGCCGCCTGGTCGCCGGCGCGGACGTGTTCGTGCAGAACCTGGCCCGGGGCGCCGCGGCCCGGCTCGGCCTGGACGCCGCCACGCTGTGCGCCGCGCACCCGCGGCTGGTCGCCGTCGACATCTCGGGGTACGGGTCGTCGGGCCCGTACGCGGACAAGCGGGCCTACGACATGCTCGTGCAGTGCGAGGCCGGTCTGGTGTCGGTGACCGGCACACCGGAGCAGCCGGTGAAGGCGGGCTTCCCGGCGGCCGACATCGCAGCGGCCATGTACGCCTTCTCGGGGGTGCTCGCGGCCCTGGTGCGGCGTGGCACGACCGGGCGCGGCGGCCCGGTGGAGGTGTCGATGCTGGACGCCCTCGCGGAGTGGATGGGCCACCCGCTGCACCACACGATGCACGGCGGCACTCCGCCCGCGCGCACCGGCCTCGCGCACGCCGTCATCGCACCCTATGACGCCTACGCGACCGCGGACGGCGGTCAGGTGCTGCTGTCGGTGCAGAACGACCGCGAGTGGCGGCGGCTGGCCGAACAGGTGCTGGGGCAGCCGGAGGCGGGGACGGCGCCGGAGTACGCGACGAACGCGGCCCGGGTGGCGCACCGGCGGCGCACCGACGACCTGGTCGCGAAGGCGCTGGGCGCGCTGGACACCGACGAGGCGCTGGCGCGGCTGGAGGGAGCGGGCATCGCCTGCGCGCGGCTGCGCGGCCTCGACGAGGTGGCGCGCCACCCTCAGCTGGCGGCCCGTGAACGGTGGCGGGAGGTGGGGACGCCGGTCGGGCCGCTGCGGGCGCTGCTGCCGCCGATCACACTGCCGGGCGGATCGGCGCCGCGCATGGGGGAGGTGCCCGCGCTCGGTCAGCACACCGAGGCGCTGCTGCGTGCCGTGGGGATGACGGACGACGAGATCGCAGCGTTGCGCCGGGACGGTGTGGCGGCCTGAGCGCGGGCCCTGGTGAACGGCGGGGGGACGCCGTGCCGGTCAGCGCCCGCCGAACAGCGAGCGGCGCAGTCGGCGCAGCGGCGCGAACAGCGACACCCGGCTCACCCGTGCGCCCCTGCCCGTGCGGTCGTGTGTGTCACGCGCGGTCAGCTCACGCATCAGCAAAGTGGCCTCGGCTGTCTCGCGCTGCGGGACGGCAGGCCCCGCCAGTACCGCGAGATGGCGGTCGAGGCGCGAGCTGGTCGCACTGCTCCCGCAGGTGATCGCAGGGACCCTCGCCCTGCTGCGCACTGTTATCTGCTCCATGTCACTCCCCACCCGTACGAGTCCACCCGGCCCGGGCAGAGTAACCCTATCGCCCCCTCGGGGCACCCGTGTATCGCGGCCGCACTATTCACCTTCCCTGTCAGGGGGTTGACGATTACTCGTCCAGCTCGCCGATCCGGCCGGGCGGCCGTCCTGGACCTTCGTGGCCGCCTTCGCCGGACGCCCGGCCGTCCGCCGGCAGCCCCTCGGCGCCCGCCGGCAGGCGACGGGACACCGCCTGACCGACGACGAACCCCTGCTTCGGCGGACTGCTCCAGCGGCACCTCACTGCGATGTCCCACGAACGCGTCCGGATCGCAGTGGCAGGGCGGGTGACCATCGCGCAGGTGGCCGAGGAGGCCGGTGTCTCCGGCGAACTTCCCCGGCCCGGCCACCGTGTGTCAGCCACTGCACGACATGGGGCGGTGCTCGACGCGGGGCACGACCTCGTGGTGGGCGGCGCCGTAGGAGCGGGGCCTGTCGGTGACGACCACCCGCAGCACCGCGCGCGTCCCCTTCACCAGGTCGCGGAGACAAGCGCCCGGCCGCGCCTTTGTCCCGCCGGTTCCGCACGAGGACGTCCAGGGCGGTGCCGTCGGCGCCGACGGCCCGCCACAGGTGCCGTTGCCGGGCCTCAGAGCGACGTCATGACGTGCTTGATCCGGGTGTAGTCCTCGAAGCCGTAGGCGGAGAGGTCTTTGCCGTAGCCGGACTTCTTGAACCCGCCGTGCGGCATCTCGGCGACGAGGGCCATGTGGGCGTTGATCCACACACAGCCGAAGTCGAGGTTCTTCGACATTCTCATCGCTCGCGCGTGGTCCCTGGTCCACACCGAGGAGGCGAGCGCGTAGTCGACACCGTTGGCGTACCGCACGGCCTGGGCCTCGTCCGTGAAGGACTGGACCGTGATGACCGGGCCGAAGACCTCGTTCTGGATGATCTCGTCGTCCTGGTGGAGGCCGGACACCACGGTCGGGGCGTAGAAGTAGCCCTGCTCGCCGACCCGGTGGCCGCCGGTCTCGATCCTGGCGTGCTCGGGCAGGCGCTCGATGAAGCCGCTGACCTGGGCGAGCTGGGCCGCGTTGTTCAGCGGTCCGTACAGCACGCCCTCGTCGTCCGGCAGTCCGGTCCTGGTGTCGGCCGCGGCCTTGGCGAGGGCGGCGACGAATTCGTCGTGGACCGACTCGTGGACCAGGACGCGGGTCGCGGCAGTGCAGTCCTGCCCGGCGTTGAAGAAGCCGCCGATCACGAGGTCCTCGACCGCCTTCGCCAGATCGGCGTCCTCGAAGACCACCGCCGGGGCCTTGCCTCCGAGTTCCAGGTGGACCCGCTTGACGTCCTTGGCGGCGCTCTGGGCGACCTGGACGCCGGCGCGTACCGATCCGGTGATGGACGCCATCGCGGGGGTCGGGTGCTCCACCATGAGACGGCCCGTTTCACGGTCACCGCAGACCACGTTGAAGATTCCGCGGGGCAGTGCCAGCTCCTCCAGGACACCGCCGATGATCTCGGCGATCAGAACCGTGGAGGCCGGGGTGGTGTCCGAGGGCTTGAGGACCACGGCGTTGCCCGCCGCGAGCGCCGGGGCGAACTTCCACACCGCCATCAGCAAGGGGTAGTTCCAGGGCGCGACCTGGGCGCAGACACCGACCGGCTCACGCCGGACCATGGAGGTCATTCCCTCCATGTACTCGCCGGCCGAGCGGCCCTCCAGCATGCGCGCCGCGCCCGCGAAGAAGCGGATCTGGTCGATCGCGGGGGCGAGTTCCTCACTGCGGATGAGGCGGAGCGGCTTGCCGGTGTCCCGGCTCTCCGCGGCGACGAGTTCGTCGGCCCGTGCCTCCATCGCGTCGGCGATCTTCAGCAGTGCCCGCTGCCGTACGGACGGCGTGGTGTCGCGCCAGACGGGGAACGCCGAGGCCGCGGCCGCCATCGCAGCGTCCACGTCCGCGGCACCCGAGAGCGGGGAGGTCGCGTAGACGTCACCCGTGGTGGGGTCCACCACATCGAGCGTGCGGCCGTCCGAGGCGTCCGCGAACGCACCGTCGATGTAGTTGCGGAAGGTGGTGCTCATGGAACGTCTCTCCTGGTCAGGCGGGGGTACGGGCGGAAAGGTGCTCGTGGACGGCGACCCACCGGCCGTCGTCGGCGCGAGTGAAGACGATGGTCTCCCGTTCGTGGACCGTCTCCTCGCCGGTGTGGGTGGCGACCCGGGTCTCGACGTCGTGGCTGAAGACGGCCGTGTCGCCGAAGGGCTGGATCAGCTGTGCGGACGAGGTGCAGCCGAGGATCCGGAAGCCGTCCTGTTCCACCCACTCCTGCCACAGCGCCCGGTACTCGGCCGTGGAGCCGAGCCGCCGCGGGGTGGTGTGGAAGACGAAGGTCGCGTCGGGCGCGAAGGCGCCGAAGTAGTCGTCGATGCGGCCCTCGGCGAAGGCGGCGACCAGCGCGTCCGCGGCGGTCCGGACCTCCTGGACGGTGGTGGTGCTCATGTGCGGCTCCTGGTGGTGGGCGCTCGGGGGTCGGGCCGCAGCCCTGTGTTCGCTTGCGGCCGGTGACGGTGGGGTCTCAGTGGGTCACGGCGGGCTCGGTCACGGTCTCCTCGGCGCCGGTGATCGGCGGCACCGGGGCATCCGACGCGCGCACGAATCGGGGTCCGGCCGGTCCGTACACGGCGCGCGGTTCGGGGAACAGGGCGAGCAGGGCGAGGTAGAGCACGACCGCGAGGGTGAGGCCGACCAGCAGCGAGATGTCCGTGCCGCCCGCGAGATCGCCGAGCGGGCCGACGAACTGGCCGGGGAGGTTGGTGAAGAGGACCGCCACGACGGCGGAGACGAGCCAGGTGGACATGCCGCGCCAGTTCCAGCCGTGCGTGAACCAGTAGCGGCCGCCGCGTTGGCGGCGGTTGAAGACCTGCAGAGCCTCCGCGTCGTACCAGCCGCGCCGGGTGACGTAGCCGAGAGTCATGACGATCATCCACGGTGCGGTGCAGGTGATGATCAGCGTGGCGAACGTCGAGATGGACTGCGCGAGGTTGAGCGCGAAGCGGCCGGCGAAGATGAACGCGATGGACAGCACGCCGATGAAGAAGGTGGCCTGGACGCGGCTGAAACGCGTGAAGACGCTGGAGAAGTCGAGCCCCGTGCCGTACAGCGACGTCGTGCCGGTGGAGAGGCCGCCGATCAGGGCGATCAGGCAGAGCGGCAGGAAGTACCAGCCCGGTGAGATCGCGAGCAGTCCGCCCACGTAGTTGGGGGCGGCGGGATCGACGTACTTCTCGGCCTTCGACGCGATGATCGACGCGGTGGCCAGGCCGAAGAGGAACGGCAGCAGGGTGGCGATCTGGGCGAGGAACGCAGCCCCCATCACCCGGCGGTGCGAAGCCCCGGCCGGGATGTAACGGGACCAGTCACCGAGGAACGCGCCGAAGGAGACCGGGTTGGACAGCACGATCAGCGCGGAGCCGATGAACGAAGGCCAGAACAGCGGGTCGGCCGTGGACGTGAAGGCCCCCGCGTAACCGGCGTCGAAATCACCGGCGAAGGCGAAGGCGCCGAGCACGAAGAGGGCCGACGCCGCCAGGACCGCGATCTTGTTGACCAGCAGCATGAACCGGAACCCGTAGACGCAGACGACCAGGACCAGCCCCGCGAAGATCGCGTACGCGATGCCGTAGGTCACGTCCGACTCGGGGACGTGGGCGAGCCGGTGCGCGCCGCCGACGAGCGCGTCCCCCGAGGACCACACCGAGATCGAGAAGAACGCGATGGCGGTGAGCAGGGAGAGGAACGAGCCGACGACCCGGCCGTGCACACCCAGGTGCGCGGAGGAGGAGACGGCGTTGTTCGTGCCGTTGGCGGGGCCGAACAGCGCCATCGGGGCCAGGAGGAGCGCACCCACCACGAGACCGAGGGCGGTCGCCGCGACACCCTGCCAGAAGGAGAGGCCGAAGAGGATCGGGAAGGCGCCCAGCACACAGGTCGCGAAAGTGTTGGCACCACCGAAGGCGAGCCGGAACAGATCGATCGGGCGGGCCGTGCGGTCCTGGTCAGGGATCCGCTCCACACCATAGGTCTCGATCTCGGTTATCGACGCCGTCATGGCATCACCTTTCGGTCATACAGGGGGAGGCGCCACAGTCTGGTCCACTCGGATGACCAGCGACAATTGTGTACGTCACAGAGACGTAGGCTGTTTTGTGTGGCCAAGAACAAACTCACCGTCCGTGATCTGCTGTCCTTCCCGGCGCTCCGGCTCTCCGTGAAGGCCGGCAGCGCCGGTCTGGACCGGTCCGTGTCCTGGGCGCACGCCAGCGAGCTTGCCGATCCCACGCCCTGGCTCCTGGGTGCCGAGATGATCATGACGGCGGGTATGGCCGTCCCCCGTACCGCTGCCGGGCAGTGCGCCTACCTGGGGCGACTGGACGACGCAGGGGTGTCGGCTCTCGCCCTCTCCGCACAGCTGCACATGCCCCCGCTGCACGACGCGTTCTTCCAGGCGGCGGACGAGCGGGGCTTCCCGGTCCTGGAGGTGCCGCTCGCCGTCCCGTTCATCGCCGTCGCCCAGGAAGTCGCGGCCGCCGCCCAGGAGGACGCCCGGCACCGGCTGGGCGCGCAGCTCCAGGTCTTCGACTCGCTGCGCTGGCTGGTCGCCGAGGATCTCGACACGGCGACCCTTCTGCGCCGTCTGGAAGCCCTGTCGGGTTACGACGTCCATCTCTGCACACCGCAGGGCCGCCCGCTTCTGCCCGGCGTCGCCGTACCGGACCCCGCTGTCCTGCCCGCTTCCGTCGACGCACCGCCGACGATCCCCGGCGGATTCGTCCTCCCGGTGCCCGCGCCCGGCGGCCCGGCGGGCTTTCTGGTCGCCTACGAGCGTCAGGGTGCCCAGCCCGCGGGACTCGCCGTCGCCCAGCACATCGCCACCGTAGCGGCGCTGCGGCTGGCGATGGTGCGCAACGAGCGTGAGACGCTGCGCCGCGAGGGCGCGGAGACGCTGGCCGAACTGCTGCAGGAGGTAGTCGACCCGGAGGCGGCCCGCCGCCGGCTCGCCCGGCACGCGATCGAGGGCGACACCGTACTCCTCGTGGTGCGCCACACCACCGACGAGGCGCTGCTGCGCTGCCTGGAGGACCAACCCCATCTGCTGCTCACCCGCGGCGAGGACCGCTACGTCCTGGGGCCGTCGGAGCTGGCGGCGGCCGTCGGTGAGCTGCCGGCCGTGACAGCAGGGGTCAGCCGTCCCTTCCAGCCGGGCGCACCGCTGAAGGTCGCCCAGCGCGAGGCGCTGTGGGCGGTGGCCAAGGCCGGGGAGTCGGGCCGCCCCGTCGTCCGGTACGGCGACGACTCGACGGGGCGGTGGCTGCCCGACGACCCCGCCGTCCTGATCGCGCTGGTCGAGCACGTGCTCGGCGGGGTCCTGCGCTACGACGAGGCACATGGCTCGCAACTGCTGGTCTCCGCCCGTACCTGGATGGAGCGCGACCGCCGAACCGAGACGGCCGCGGCGGCGCTCCACATCCACCCCAACACCCTTGCCTACCGGCTGCGCCGCTTCGGCGCTCTCGCCGGCCGTGATCTGACATCGACCGGGGCTCTGGCCGAGGTCTGGCTGGCCATCCAGGCAGCGGGAGCGCTGGGCCTCACCGATTGAGCAGTTCGGTCACCGCCCGCCCGGACCTGGACGTGGCCGTGGCCCTGACCCGGCTGTCGCACGAGGACTATCCGAATCCGGCAGATTTCAGGCCGAGCTGGACGATTGGTTGCGTGGTCGGCTGCTCCGATCCCCCGTCGGGCTCGACGGTCACGGCCAGTGACGTGGCGGACCGGGTGAGGCCGGAGGCGACCAGGGGCGTGCCGGCGTCGAAGAGCCCGAGGGACTGCGGGCGCGCACCGGGACGCATCAGCCAGAGCTGCCGTACGTGTCCGCTCGGCGGGGCGCCGTATCCGCTCAGCGTGACGACGGCCCGCCCCTCCTGGGCGGATGCGACCACTCCGATACTGCGGCCGCGGGTGTCCCGGCCGGTGGCGGCCCGCGCGTCGGAGGCGGCCAGAACGTGGGCGATCTCACGTGCCCGGTCCCGCTCGGCGTCCAGCCGGTCCTGCGTCCGCTGGGCCTGGACGGCGAAGAGCGCGGCCACGACGAGGGCCGCGGCGGCGGTCAGGGTGGCGAACGGCGCGAACAGCGGGCGCGGCCGGGGCGCGCGGGCGCGCGCGGGCGGCGGCTGAACCCCCCACACGTGCGGGGGCAGTTGAGGGGTGTGGCCGCGGGCCGGGGCGGGCTCCTGCGCGGTGGCGCGGACGGCGGCCATGACCCTCTCGCGCAGCGCGGCCGGCGCCGGCGCGGCCGCCGACCAGGCCAGGCGCACCGCGTCCTCGGACAGGGCGCGGACTTCGGCGGAGCACCGGTCGCACTGTCCCAGGTGGCGCTCGAAGCGGACGCGTTCGGCGGGTTCGAGCGCGTCGAGGGCGTAGGGGGCGGCGAGGGAGTGCAGGTCCTCGCGGCGCAGCAGGCGGTCGAGCAGGCTCATGCCGTACCTCCCCGGCGCACACGGCACGGACGGTCAGGGGCGCTCATGCGACACCTCCCAGGCAGTTGCGCATCCGGGTGAGCCCGTCACGCATGCGCGTCTTGACCGTGCCCAGCGGCAGGGAGAGCCGCTCGGCCACCTCACGGTAGGTGTAGCCGTCGTAGTAGGCGAGGGTGAGCGACTGCCGCTGGAGCGCGGTGAGGCGGTCCAGGCAGCGCCGCACCCACTGGCGTTCCAGTCCGGCCTCCACCTCCTCGGCGACGTGGTCGAAGGCGGGCGCGGCGGCGCGCAGCGCCTCGCGCTGCTCGCGTTCGCCGGCGGCGCGGGCGCTGCGCACCCGGTCGACGGCGCGGCGGTGGGCAAGGGTGAGGACCCAGGACAGCGCGCTGCCGCGCTCCGGGTCGAACCGGGCGGCGGAGCGCCACATGTCGAGCAGCACCTCCTGCGCCACCTCCTCGGACTGGGCCGGGTCGCGCACCACGCGCCGCACCAGGCCGTACACGGGCCCGGACACCAGCCCGTACAGCTCCTCGAAGGCCTTCTGGTCACCCCCTGCCACGAGCACCAGGAGTTCGTCCGCCTCCACCCCGTACCCCCTTCTCCGCCGCGGCCGCCGCGGGTCCGTCCCGTCACGCGGGGCGTGCGCAACGCGCGCACCTCCCGGGGGTGTTACGGATCAGCGGGCCGAAAACGCGGGTCGGGCGGACGGAAAAGATTTCCCGGCCGCCGACCAATCCGCCCCGCCGCCGCTTCCGAATGCCCCGGCGACAGGCAAGTCGGCATCGAGGACGGATCGGCATGACAGCTTTCTCCAGTCTCTCCGGGAGCGAGGGGCCCACCCCGCGGCGGTCGGCGCGCGGGGCGGGACGCAGAGGCCTCGCCACGCTCGTCTGCGGAGCGCTGGCCGCCGGGGGGATCGCGGCGGCGGGCGTGGCCACGCTGCAACCGGGCGTGGCCTCCGCCTCCAGCCACCGTGAGGCCCCGCTCATCTCCGGGACGCCGCAGTACGACAACACGGACGTCTACGCGTTCGTCAGCCCGGACAAGCCCGACACGACGACGATCGTGGCGAACTGGATCCCGTTCGAGGAGCCGGCCGGCGGACCGAACTTCTACACCTTCGCGGACGACGCCCAGTACGACCTGCACGTCGACAACAACGGCGACGCGCAGAGCGAGATGATCTTCCGGTACACGTTCAGCACGCACCGGAAGAACGGGGACACGTTCCTCTACAACACCGGCCCGGTCACGAGTCTGGACGACCCGGACCTGAACATCACGCAGACGTACGACATCGAGCTGATCAGGCTGCACCACCAGAAGCTGGTGTCCAAGACGAAGCTCGCGGACGACGTGCCGGTGGCACCGTCCAACGTCGGCAAGGCGTCCATGCCGGACTACGGCATGCTGCGCCGGCACGCGGTCCACCGGACGGCGGGGGGCGCGTCGACGTTCGCCGGCCAGGCCGACGACCCCTTCTTCCTCGACCTGCGCGTCTTCGACCTGCTGTACGGGGGCAACCTCTCCGAGGTCGGCCGGGACACGCTCGCCGGCTACAACGTCAACACGATCGCCCTGCAGGTGCCGAACGACCTGATCCGCGAGTCCGAGCACCAGCCGGTCGTGGGCATCTGGTCGACGACCCAGCGCCGGAACGCGCACGGCGGCTGGACCCAGGTCTCCCGTCTGGGCAGCCCGCTGGTCAACGAGGTCGTCAACCCCCAGAAGGACAAGGACAAGTTCAACGCCTCCGAGCCGTACGGCGACGCGCAGTTCCTGAAGAACGTCACCCACCCGGAGCTGCCGAAGCTCATCGAGGGGATCTACAAGATCAAGGCGCCCGCCGAGCCGCGCAACGACCTGGTCGACGTCTTCCTCAAGGGCGTCGAGGGCCTCAACCAGCCCCCGCACGTGCGGCCGGCGGAGGAGCTGCGGCTCAACACCTCCGTCAAACCGAGCCCGCACCCGAAGCGGCTCGGTGTCCTGGACGGCGACAACGCGGGCTTCCCGAACGGGCGCCGGCTCGGCGACGACGTGATCGACGCCGCGCTCCAGGTCGTCGAGGGCGAGCTGGTCGGCTCGAAGAACGACCTGGGTGACGCCGTCGACCAGAACGACAAGAAGTTCGAGAAGTACTTCCCCTACGTAGCTGAGCCGACGTCGGGCTCGCGCGGCCCGCTCGCCAAGGGGACGACCAGCGGCGCCGACGTCCGCAGCCAGCTGGGGGACGCGCTGCGGCCGGCCGGGGCGCCGGCGGCGGACTCCGGGAACACGGTCATGATCGCCGCGTCGGCGGCCTCGGGGGCGGCGGCGGTCCTGCTCCTCGGTACCGGCCTGGCGTGGTGGCGCCGGCGCGCGCAGCGCCCGTACTGATCCACCCGTCCCCTCCCCCGAGCGGCGCGGCCCGCGCTTTCCATCCCCCACGGCGCGGGCCGCGCCACCCCACGGCGACGGACCCACCGGCCAGGCAGGTTGAACGATGACACGCGACCGAGGAGAGGGCATGGCCTCGCGGAGGAACGACAGCGCACGGGACACGGGACAGGGCACGCCCCCCGCCGCGCCCCCGGAGCGCGGGGACGACGCGGACCTCGCGGCCGGGCCGCGACCGGGCGCCTCCGGCGGCCCCGGCGGCCCCGGCGGGTCCCCTGGCCCCGTGCCGCGCCGGGCGCGGCGAGGCGAGCCCGGGCAGGGCGCGGAGACCGGTGCGGGCGACGGTCGCGCGGCCTCGGCCGAGGCACCGGGCGCCCGGCCGGACACGCAACCGCCCCCGGACACCGAACCCGCCACCGCACCGGCCACGACGGACACCCGCCCCGGCGTCCGGTCGGGCGGAGTGGGCGAGGGCGGGCCCGGCACGGCCCCGTCCGCCCACCCGGCGGCGGCGCAGGAGGCGGGACCGGACGCCGGAGCACGTCCCGCGCCGGGTGAGGAGCAGCGGGTGGCCGCCGTCCGGCGGGTCGCTGCCGCGGGGCGGCGGTGGCGCGGCCTGCGCCGGGCCGGGCCCGCTGTGCTGCTGGCCGTCGCGCTCACCGGCGGCGCGGTCGCCGCCGGTGCGGCAGGCGACGGCGGAAGGGCGGGGGCCGGCGCGGTGGCGGCCGGCGCGGTTCCCCCGGGGTCACCGGGAGGCGGAAATCTCGACGCGGACGTCGCGTCACTGCAGGCGCACCTGCGGAAGCAGCCGAGGGACCACGGCGGCTGGGCGACGCTGGGGCTGGCGTACGTGGAGCAGGCGCGGACCAAGGGCGATCCGTCGCGGTACCCGGCGGCCGCGCGGGCGCTGGCACGCTCCCTGCGGCTCGCACCCGGCAACGATCAGGCGCTGGCCGGACAGGCCGCCCTCGCCGCCGCCCGGCACGACTTCACCGCCGCCCTGGTCTACGCGGACCGGGTCCTGCGGCAGAACCCCTACAGCGAACGCGCCCTGTGCTCGCGGATCGACGCCCTGGTGGAACTCGGCCGGTACGGCGAGGCGGCCCGGGCGGCGGACACCGCCGACGCCCGGCGCCCGGGGATCCCCGTGTTCACCCGGTACGCGTACGTGCGCGAACTGCGGGGCGACGTCGCCACCGCCCGGCGCGTGCTCGAACAGGCGCTGGCCTCCGCCGCCTCCGCCGGCGACATCGCCTACGTCGCCACCCAGCTCGGGCAACTGGCCTGGAACCAGGGCGACTACGCGACCGCCCTCCGCCACTACGCCCGCGCCCTGGCCGCCGACGACACCTATCTGCCCGCCCTGGAGGGCCGGGCCCGCGCCCAGGCCGCGAGCGGCGACCTGGCGGACGCGGTCGCGGGCATGGAGCGGGTCGTCTCCACGCATCCGCTGCCCGGCCCCCTCGTCGGACTCGGCGAGCTGTACGAGGCCCGCGACGGCGAGGGCGACCGGACGCGAGCCCGGGACCAGTACTCCCTGGTCGGCGCGTGGCTCGCCCTGGCCCGCGCGAACGGCGTCCAGGCCGACCTCGACACCGCGCTGGCCGCCGCCGACCACGGCGACACCCGGCAGGCCCTGCGCGCGGCCCGCGCCGAGTGGGCCCGCCGGCAGACCGTGCACACCGCGGACGCCCTCGCCTGGGCCCTGCACGTCAACGGCCGCGACGACGAGGCGCTGCCCTACGCGCGCCGCGCCACGGCGACCGGCTACCGCAACGCCGTGTTCCTCTACCACCGCGGGGTGATCGAGCGTGCCACGGGCCGTCCCCGTGACGCCCGCGCCCACCTCGCCCGGGCAGTGGAGCTGAACCCCGGCTTCTCCCCGCTCGGCGCCCGGGCGGCCCGGGCCGCGCTGAAGGCGCTGGGGGCGGCCCGGTGAACCCCCTGCGTGCACTCGTCCGCACCGCCGCGGTCCTCATGGCCGCCGGCGCGCTCGCGCTGGTCCCGGCCGGCGCCGCGAGCGCGCATCCCCTGGGCAACTTCACCGTCAACCGCTACGACGGCCTCGTCGCCGCCCCCGGCGCACTGCGCGTCGACCACGTCGAGGACCTCGCCGAGATCCCCGCGACCCAGGCCGGGCCGGACATCGAGCGGCTCGGGCTGCCCGCGTGGGCCCGGCAGCGGTGCGAGCGGGCGGCGCGCGGCAGCACGGTCACCGTCGACGGGCGCGCGGCCGTCCTCACCGTCGGCGCCGCCCACGCGCGCGTACGTTCCGGCCAGGCGGGACTCGACACCCTCCGGGTGGAGTGCCGGCTGACGGCGCCACTGCCGGAGGGCCGCACGCTCGCCGTGGGCTTCCGCGGTGCGGGGGCGTCCACCGGGCCGGGCTGGCGGGAGATCACCGCTCGCGGCGACCGGACGACGCTGACCGCGTCCGACGTGCCCGTCTCCTCGGTCTCCCGCGAACTGACCTCCTACCCCGAGGAACTGCTCTCGTCCCCGGCCGACACCGCCACCGCGTCCCTGCGGGTGCGGCCGGGCGGTCCCGCGCTGGCCGCCGGGCGGGCGGATGCGCCCGCGGCCTCCGTCCTGCCGCGCGGGGCCGACCGCTGGACCCGGGCCCTGGACGACCTGGTCGCCCGCCGGCACCTCACCCTCGGCTTCGCCGCCCTCGCGCTGGTCGTCGCCGTCGGCCTGGGCGCGCTGCACGCGCTCGCCCCGGGCCACGGCAAGACCCTGATGGCGGCGACGGCGGCGGCCCGCGGCGGGCGGGCCGGGCTGCGGGACGTCCTGCCGCTCGCGGCGTCGGTGACGGTCACTCACACCCTCGGCGTGGTGGCGCTCGGCGTCCTGGTCACGGCCGGTTCCGCGGCGGCGCCGTCGGTGATCGCCTGGCTGGGTGTCGCGAGCGGCGTCCTGGTGACCCTCGCGGGGGCGACCCTGCTGCGCCGCGCCTGGCGCCACCGGGACCGGCCTCACGAACACGCCCACCCCCACACGCCGGAGCACGCCCACCCCCACACGCCGGCACACGCTCCCGCGCCCTCCCCGGCGCACGAGCACGCACCGGAGCGGACCCACGACCACGCCCACCCGCACGCCGCCGTCCGGGGCCACCACGGTGAGGACCACGCCCACACCCACCCCGAGGACGGCGCCCCGGCCCTCGACCACGCCCCCGCGCCCGCCGACCACCGGGGCCGCCAGGGGCACAAGGGTCACCAGAGCCGTCGGAGCCGTCAGGGGCACTCCCACGGTGTCGAGCACACCCACGGCGGCTTCACCCACAGCCACCCCGTCACCCCCACTCTCCGCGGCACGCTGCTCATGGGGTTCGCCGGCGGGCTGGTGCCGAGTCCCTCGGCCGTGGTGGTGCTGGTGGGCGCGGCGGCGCTGGGCAAGGCCTGGTTCGGGCTCCTGCTGGTCGTCGCCTACGGTCTGGGGCTCGCCCTGACCCTCACCGCGGCGGGGTTCGCCGTCGTCCGGCTCGGCACCGGCCTCACCGGCGTGCTGCGCCGCCGTCCCCGGTGGACCGCCGGCCCGCTCACCGCGCTGGTGCGCCGGTGCGCGCCCCTGGGCTCCGCGTTGGTCGTGCTGGCCCTGGGCGCGGGACTGGTGCTCAGGGGGGCGGCGTCCGCACTGGGCTGAGCCGCTACGTGCGTGAAGGAGACCCCGGCGGACGAGGTCTCCTCCACGCGCGCGGCGCCGGTTCCCCGAGGGTCAGGCCGCGTTGGTGAGCACCGGCAGGTAGCCGCCCGACTGGCCGGAGGCGGTGGGGTGGTACGACTCGCCGATGTTGAGCCAGTTGACGCTGTGCAGCCATGAACTGCTGGAGCAGATCTCGTGGCCGGAGAACGTGGTGCGGACGTCGCCGAAGGTGAAGCCGTGGTTCGCGACCACCTTGGCGAGGGCGGCGTTGAGGTGGTCCGACGCGTTGTTGATGGCGGAGCGCTTGGTCTCGGACAGGCCGAGGCAGGTGGTGCCGAGCTTGTAGAAGCGCGGGTAGCCGAGGACGACCACACGGGCGTTGGGCGCCTTGCTGCGGATGACCGAGTAGAGGTTGTCGAGCTTGCCGGGCAGCGTCGTGTCGACGTACGCCATGGCGGTGTTGATGCGGGACAGACAGGTGCTGTCGGACGAGGTCACACAGGTCGTCATGACGTCCGCGAAGCCCGCGTCGTTGCCGCCGACGCTGAGGGACACGAGCCCGGTGGAGGAGCTGAGCGGGCCGAGCTGGTTCGCCAGGACGTCGTCCGTCCGGGCGCCCGAGCAGGCGGTGAAGGAGAACGAGGAAGGTGCGTGCGCGGCGTTCCACAGGTACGGGTACGCCTTCGTGCTGCGGTCGCAGTCGCCGCTCGAGCTGATGTAGCTGCCCGCGCCGACCCCTGAGGAGTAGGAGTCGCCGAGGGCCACGTAGCCGCCGGTGACGGCGAGTTCGGAAGCCTGCGAGGAAGCCGCCCCGGTGAGGGTCAGGCCGATGCCCAGGAGGATGGAGGTGATGTAGGCCGAAAGTCGGGAACGTCTCATGGAACCTCCCTTTAGCAGGATCTCTGCCACAACTGTGGTAGCAGCTACGCGTGTTGACTGGAAGTGTCCATGCCAAGAAAAATCCACCGCTCAACGAAATTCATCGATGTGGTTCTCCGGCCGGTCAACGGGGCTTGGGCCAAACAAGGTTGACGGAACCCCAGGTGAGCCTGGGTAGGGGACGACGCGCCGACCGGACATGACCGCGTCCGCCCGTCA
Organism: Streptomyces sp. NPDC003697; assembly: GCF_053587115.1. NCBI lineage: Bacteria > Bacillati > Actinomycetota > Actinomycetes > Kitasatosporales > Streptomycetaceae > Streptomyces > Streptomyces sp. NPDC003697. The sequence continues at coordinate 12,032 of NZ_JBSFNN010000074.1, read as the reverse complement.
AGGAGAGCCGGGCGGGCGGGTCGTGACGCCGACTCGGCGGCCGCGGCACCGAAGCCCGGCATCCGGCGCTTGCGGGCAAGCCGCCCATGCGGCGCGAAAGCCGCGACCAGGGGGCGAACCGGGCCGCGGTTCGCGACGGTCCGTCAGCGCGCGGCGGGACGCGGAAGGGTGAGGCCGGGCGCGGCCGACACGCCGTGGGCACCTCGGAAAGCGGGTGCGTACGGCATCCGTGTGCCGGATCATGGCGGCATGTCTGCGAACCCACACGACGCTCTGCCGATCCGGCTCAACGTCGACGACTCCGACTCGCCGTCCGACGTCGTCGACGCGCTGTTCCTCGGCCGCTTCGCGACGGGCGAGCAGCCGTACTCGCACGCGGCGAACATCGACCGCGTCCGCTCCGGCGCCACGCTGCTGCCGCAGGACGCCCGCGTGCTGCGGGCCGCCCGCGACGACGACCGCAGCGCGACCCTCGCCGAGGGCGACGGCTGGACGCTGCTGGTCTCCCGCTGGAACCGGGGCGCCGACGTCACGGTCACGGCGACCAGCGCCGAGCTGGCCGAGCGGGTGCTTCGGGAGGCGACGGACGGCGCGGCGGACGAACCGGAGCCGCAGCCGGAGAACGTGACCATGGGCTTCTGGTACGTCTCCCCCCGCCGCGGCCCGCACCGCACGACCCGTCAGATCTCGGCGGGCACCTGGGAGGAGCTGCGGGCCAACTACACGGCGCCGGTGGCGGACGCCCTGGACCGCCTGATGAAGACGACCCCGGAGGACATCGCGGGCCGGCTCCTGCTGCTGCACGGCCCGCCGGGCACGGGCAAGACCTCGGCGCTGCGCACGCTGGCGAGGTCCTGGCGGGACTGGTGCCAGGTGGACTGCGTGCTCGACCCGGAGCGGCTCTTCTCCGACGTCGGCTACCTGATGGACATCGCGATCGGCGAGGAGGACGGGGCGGGCAAGGGCCGCTGGCGCCTGCTGCTGCTGGAGGACTGCGACGAGCTGATCCGCGGTGAGGCCAAGCACACGGCGGGCCAGGCGCTGTCCCGGCTGCTGAACCTCACCGACGGCCTGCTCGGCCAGGGCCGCAATGTCCTGGTGGGCGTGACCACCAACGAGGACCTGGAGCGGCTGCACCCGGCCGTGGTCCGCCCCGGCCGCTGCCTGGCCCGGATCGAGGTGGGCCCGCTGACCCGGCGGGAGGCGGTGGCCTGGCTGGGCGAGGACGTCCAGGGCCGCGAGGAGGCCGTCGGCCGCGACGGAGCGACCCTGGCCGAGCTGTACGCCCTGCGCCGGGGCACGTCGCCGACGGCACTGCCGGAGCCGCGGGGCGGCGACGCGGGGCTGTACCTGTGACGTGCCGGGCCGTGCCCGCGATGTGACGGGCACGGCCCCGCCGACGGGGCGCCCGGTGACCGGGCCGGTGTTTTGATGGGCGTATGACCCTGTTCGTCGGCACGTCGGGCTGGCAGTACAAGGACTGGCGGGGTGTGCTGTACCCGCAGGGGTGCCCCGTGCGGCTGTGGCTGGAGGAGTACGCGGCGGCCTTCGCGACGGTGGAGGTCAACAACGCCTTCTACCGGCTGCCCCCGCGGGAGACCTTCGAGAGCTGGCGGGAGCGGGTACCGCCGGACTTCGTCGTCGCGGTCAAGGCCAGCCGCTATCTGACGCACATCAAGCGCCTGAAGGAGCCCGAGGAGCCGGTGCGCCGCCTGATGACGCACGCCGGCGGCCTGGGCGAGCGGCTCGGGCCGGTCCTGCTCCAGCTGCCGCCGACGCTGCGGGCCGCTCCGCAGCTGCTGGACGCCTGCCTCGCCTGCTTCCCGGCCGGCACCCGGATCGCGGTGGAGCCGCGCCACGACTCGTGGTGGACGCCGCAGGTACGCGAGGTCCTGGAGCGGCGGGGGGCCGCCCTGTGCTGGGCCGACGTCCTCGCCCGGCCGGTGACGCCGCTGTGGCGGACCACCGACTGGGGCTACGTCCGCTTCCACGTGGGGCGCGCCCGCGTGTGGCCGCACTACGGCCGCCGCTCGCTGGAGACGTGGGTGGACCGCATCGCCGTCACCTGGCCGGACGACCACGACGTGTACGCCTACTTCAACAACGACCCGCACGGGGCGGCGGTGCAGGACGCGGTCCGCTTCGCCCGCACGGCGAGGACGGCGGGACTGACGGTGACGCGGACGCCGGAGAAGGTGCCGGCACGGAGCTGACCGGCGCGCGTGCCGGCGTGGCCGCCGGGGCCTCCGCCGCCGGCGGCGCCGGCTCGTGCGGGCGGCGTCCGCTGCCCGGCGTGCGCGCCGCGCCCTATGCCCCGTGCCCGCCGGACGCCCCGTAGGCGGCCCGCAGGGCGTCCCGGACGGACGCCAGCGCGTCGGTCTCCGTGAGGCCGAGCCGCCGGACCCGGTCCGCGTAGGCCTGGGCGGCGGCCGCCGCCTCCCGTGCCGCGGCGGAGCCGGCGGCGGCCACGAACGTGCCGTTGCGGCCGCGCGTCTCGATCACCCCGTCCGCCTCCAGCGCCCGGTAGGCCTTGGCCACCGTGTTCGCCGCGAGGCCCAGCGACTCGGCCAGCCCCCGCACCGTCGGCAGCCGGTACCCCACCGGCAGCGCGCCCGACCGCGCCTGCTCGGAGATCTGCGCCCGCACCTGCTCGTACGGTGGGGCGCCGTCATCGATGTGGATCTTCAAGGTCACGCGGACGATTGTCCCGCACCCGCCGGAAAATGGGAGGCCGAGCGCCGGTTCCTCCCCGTAGCGTGCGCGGTCATGACTGTGACCGTCCGTGCCCTGCGCCCCGACGCCCGCGCCGACCTCGAGGGCTTCGCCCGCGCCCGGCACCGTGCCCTCCCGTTCGTCCTGCTCACCCCGGACTCCCTCGCCCACGACCTCCGCCACATGCACCCCGACGCGCACTACCGCCCCCTCGTCGCCGTGGCGGACGGCGAGGTGATCGGTACCGCCCAGGTGCACCTCACGCACGACAGCGCCGAGCCCGGCCAGGGCAACGTCAACGTGTACGTGGACCCGGCGCACACCCGCCGCGGCGCCGGCGGGGCGCTCCTGCGGGCCGCCGAGGAGCATCTGGCCGCCCGCGGCGCGAGGAAGCTGTTCAGCTGGGTGCTGGACGAGCCGGGCAACCGGGACTTCGCCGAGCGGAACGGCTACCGTCCCAGCCGTTCGGCGCACTTCCTCCGCCTCGACCTGGCGGGCGGCACGCTCCCGCCGGTACGGGCCGCGCCGGGCGTCGAGGTGCGCGGCGCGGCCGACTTCGCCGACGACCCGCGCCCCCTCTTCGAGCTGGACGCGGAGGCGGTGGCGGACGAACCGAGCGATGTCGACGTGCTGTTGAGCGACTACGACGCGTGGCTCGAGGAGACCTGGCGGCATCCGCTGGTCAGCACCGAACTGTCCTCCGTCGCCGTGGTCGACGGGCGCCCCATCGCCTTCACCCTCACCCGCACCGACGACGGTTCCCCCCGCCCCCGGTCGGGCGGGGGGAGCCGCGTCGGCACCGTCATGACCGGCACCGCCCGCGCCTTCCGCGGCCGGGGCCTGGCCAAGCTGGTGAAGACCGACGCGCTGCACCGCGCCCGGGCCGCCGGGTTCACGCAGGCGCTCACGGGCAACGACAGCGGCAACGGACCGATGCTGGCGATCAACCGGTGGCTGGGCTACGAGATCGTCGCGACGGAGGTGCGGCATGTCCGCGAACTCGGCTGAGCCGGGCACCGGCATGGAGGTCGTCCTGGTCAAGAGCAGCCGGACGAAGATCCGTTATCCGGCGGAACTGCTGGCCGACGACGGCACCCGGATCGCGGTCCGGGCGCCCTGGGCGGGCGGCGGCGTGCGCGACTTCGGCTTCGTCCGCTTCGAGCCGGGCGACGTCTTCACCGAGTACTACTGGCGCGACCGCTGGTACTCGGTGAAGGAGGTCCGGGCCGCCGGGGGCGCGCTGAAGGGCTGGTACTGCGACGTCACGCGTCCCGCCACGCGCTCGGGCGGCACACTCGTCGTCGAGGACCTCGACCTGGACCTGTGGCGCTCGGCCGACGGCGGGGACGTGCGGCGGCTGGACGAGGACGAGTTCGCGGCGAGCGGCCTGGCGCGGACGGACCCCGAGGCGGCGCACGCCGCCGTCTCCGCCCTCGACGAACTGGAGACGCTGGCCCGCGAGGGCGGCTTCGACGCGCTGCTGACCTGAACCTCGACCCCGGTCGGCCGGCGCGGTCACCCCCGGCAGCGGGCCCGTCGGAACCGCCGCACGGGTCGCGGCCCGCGCGGCTCACACCAGGGCCACCACCGCGTACCGCTCGTCGTCCACTTCCCTGCCCCACAGCCGGGCGTCGCGGGAGAGGCGCTCGATGCGGATGTGATGCGTGAGCGGCCCGAGAAGCATGGTCAGCCGGTCGACGGGTATGCCGACGGGCATGACGTCGCCCCACACGCCCTCCACGAGGACCAGCCGCCCGGCCGGGCGCAGCAGCGCGCGCCAGCGCCGCAGCGCTCGGCCGGGGTCGGGCAGCGCCCACAGCAGGTGGCGTACGAGGACGGTGTCGAAGCACCCCTCCCGGACGGGCGGGGCCGCGGCGTCGCCGACGAGGAGCACGGCGTCACGGCCGGCGAGCTTGGCGCGCGCCCGCTCCACCATGGCCGGGGACCTGTCGACGCCCGTCACCCGGTGCCCCTGCTCGGCCGCCAGGAGCGACAGGCTGCCGGTACCGCAGCCGATGTCGAGGAGGTCGCCGGGCGGCTGCGGCAGCCAGGAGCGCAGCCGCCCGGCCCAGGCTGCGCGCACCCCCGGGTCGCGCAGCCCGTGGTCGGGCTCCTCGTCGAAGGACACCGCCCGCGCGTCCCAGTCCACCTGGGCCGGAACCGGCCCGTCGCCCACGATGTCCCGCCGTTCGTCCGTCCGCTCGCTCATGGACTCAGAGTGGCACCCGCCACTGACACTCCGATGGTGACCGCGGCCACAGACAGACCCCCGCCGATGAGGAACTCTCGCCCGCAAGGTCTACCTCCGTGGGAACACGGAACCCGGTGGACCGCGAAGGAGGCAGCAATGCGCCGTGTGACCGTGCAGAAGCCCCTGAGGAAGACGGACACCCGCCGGGCCGGTGAGGAGGCCGAGGCACGCCCCGCGGGGCGCCCGGAGGTCCGCAAGGACATCGCCCGCACCTGGTGGCCGGACGCATGACCGGCGGGCCGCGGGACATGGGACGCGCTGTACGGCCGGTGCCGCGGGCCGGTGCGGAGCCCGGACGGCACTGCGCGTTTCCCCGAGCGTCCGGCCGCACTTCCTGAGTGCTCGGTTAGCCCTGTCTTAACGCGAGCATAAGGATCTCCTCCCACCGCCTTCAGCAGGCGATATCCCGGTCTTCTGGGGCTAGCTTCTGATCACCCCGCGGGATCCGGCCGAGCCTTTCGGGCTCGCCCGCCCGCCGGTCACCGACCGACGCCCAGGACCGTTCCCGAGGAGTTCCCCCATGCGCCTCCCCCAGCTCTCCGCCCCGCGCGAGCAGGGGACGTCCCCGCGCCGCAGGGCCGCCGCCGTCGTCGCCCTCGGCACGGCACCGCTCGCGCTCACCGCACTGGCCGCCGCGCCCGCGTCCGCGCACGGCACCATGGGCGGCCCGGTCAGCCGGGTGTCCCAGTGCTACGCCGAGGGACCGGAGAGCCCGAAGTCGGCGGCGTGCAGGGCGGCCGTCGCGGCCGGCGGTACCCAGGCGCTGTACGACTGGAACGGCATCCGGATCGGCGACGCGAACGGGCGGCACCGCGACCTCGTCCCGGACGGGAAGCTGTGCAGCGCGGGCAACGAGGAGTTCAAGGGCCTGGACCTGGCCCGCGCGGACTGGCCGGCGACCGGTGTGGACAGTGGCGCGTACACCTTCAGGTACCGCGTGACCGCACCCCACAAGGGCACCTTCACCGTGTACATCACCAAGCCCGGCTACGATCCGGCCAAGCCGCTGGCGTGGGGTGACCTGGACCTGGGGCACCCGGTCGCGACGGCCACCGACCCGGTCGCCTCCGGCGGCTTCTACACCTTCTCCGGCTCCCTCCCCGAGCGCTCGGGACGGCAGCTGCTGTACGCGGTCTGGCAGCGCTCGGACAGCCCGGAGGCCTTCTACTCCTGCTCGGACGTCACCTTCGGCGGGACCGGAGACACCGGCGGCACCGGCGGTGGCACGAGGGGCGGCGGCCCGGCCCCGGCCGCCTCCGCGCCCACCGACCGGCAGATCGCGGACGGTGCCGGCAAGTCGACGATCGAGCACCACGGCCACGGGGACGACGACCCCCGCACCACCACGGACCCGTCCAGCCCGGCAGACCGCACGGCCGGCGCCCCGGCGGGCGGCGGGACGAGGACCACCGGCGGCTCCCGGACGGACCCGCGGCCCGCCGGCGGCTCCACGGCGGACGCGCAGACCGCCGCCGCCACGTCCGGGAACGCCCCGCAGGCGGCCGGCGCGTCCCGGAGCCTGGCCGAGACCGGCGGCGACGGCAGCACACCGTATGCCGCCGTCGGCGGCGCCGCCGCCCTGGCGCTCGGCGCGACGGCGCTGTTCGCCTCGGTCCGGCGGCGGGCGGGCCGGGCGACGCGGCACGGTCGCTGACGCGGACCTGCGAGAGGGGCCTGTCCGGCGGCTCAGGCCGGACAGGCCCCTCGGTGCGGCGCGGCCCCGGTGCCGGGCCGCCGGGTCAGCTGAAGACGGACGCGCAGGTCGTGGCGGAGGCGTGGGCCGGGTCGAGGGCGTTGGCCACCTCGTGGAAGGCGATGCGGTCGAAGAGCCCGATCACCACGTGCTCGGACAGGTCGACCGGGCACAGGTCCTGCAGCAGCACGTTCCGCACGTCGGCTCCGCTCAGGAACTGGCTGCGGTAGGGCGTGACGACCTCGTCGTACGCGGTGGCGATGACGGTGTAGCGGACCCCCGGCACGGTGTCGCCGCCCTCGTTCAGCCGGGTGAGGAAGGCGGACCCGGCCACCTGGTCGGCGAGGCCGGGGGTGGCGGCGGTCAGCAGGTCGGCGGCGCCGGGGAAGTACGGCAGCAGCTTGGTGAGACCGCCCAGCGTGGTGCCGTGGTTGTCGGGCGCGATGCCGACGAGGGCGTTCACCTTGGCGGCTCCGCCGAGGAACTTGAGGTAGTGGCGGGGCATCATGCCGCCCTGCGAGTGGCCGACGATGTCGACCTCGGCGGCGCCGGTCGCGGCGATCACCTTGTCGACGAAGACGGAGAGCTGCTGCGCCGACTTGTCGATGGGGCCGAGTCCGTAGAAGACCGGGACGCCGGGCAGTTGACCGTAGTCGAGGGAGAAGACGCAGTAGCCGCGGTCTGTCAGGTACGGCGCGAGCGACAGCCAGTTGTCGACGCCGTTGCCGAAGGTTCCGTGGACGAGGACGACGGGGCGGGGGTGTGCGGCGGACGGCTTGCAGGCGTAGTTGTTCCAGCCTCCCGCGGACGCCGGGCTCTGCGCGGCGAGGGGGGCCTGCAGGCCGGGGTTCCCGGCCGCGTGGGCCGTGGCGGCGGGGACGGTGGCGACGGTGGTGGCCAGGAGCACGGCGGCCAGGGGTCTGAGCAGGCGTTTCCAGGGCAGCATCGGGTGATCTCCTTGCGGCTCAAGGGAGGTGCGACGGCACGACGCCCTGTGATCCGGATCACGAGGATGCTGTTCATTCGTCAAGTTACGGGCGAGTAGTCCAAGTGTGAAGTTACGCGTCGGTAAAAAGTTCCCGGGACAACGGAAAGTGCCGATAACCTGATTGACGGGCCGTCATAACGTTGACCGGAGAGGTCTCCGAGGTGCGCGGACGCGCGAGCTCCGTCGCAGGACAGGTCCCGGGTCGCGCGCGGTCCGCTGCCCGACGCCGGACTGCCGTTCCCTGCTCATGCCGGGCCGACCGCACCGGCCCGTCGTGGCGGACCAGCGGCCGTCCCACCCCGCCATCCCGGACCGCGGCCGTCACCGGCCGCGCCACCGCGGGCGATCGCGGGCGTCCACTCCGTGCGCGCCCCCGCCGTCGAGGCCCCGGCCGGCCGCACCGGAGCCGGTCACACCGGAGCCGGCCGCGGCGCCGCCCGGCGCACCGGGCCGCAGCCGGGGCCCGGCGCGGGCGCCGTCAGCCCGCGCTCCCCGGACTCCGGTGCCACAGCTTCCTTCCGCTCGGCGGCCCTTCGCCCGCGGGCCGCAGATCCGCCCACGGGTGCATCTCGTAGCCGGTGGGCATCCGGATGCTGCGGTCGCGGGCGGCCTCCATGGGGTCCTGCGCCGCGGAGCCGGCCGGCGCCGGCCGGCCGTCCGATCCGGCGAGCCGGGCGCGCCGGGCGCCGCCGTCCGGGGCGTCCCCCGCCCCCTCCGGCGGGCCGCCCGGCTGCGCCAGCCGGGCGGCCACCTCGTCGAGGCCGCCCCGGGCGCGCAGTTCGGTCAGCTCGGCGAGGTTCCAGGCGGCGGCACCCACCACGCTGAAGCTGCGCGGGCCGCGCCGCTGCACCACCCCGCGCACCAGCAGCAGCCAGGAGTGGAAGACGGTGTGCGCGCAGGCCTCGTGGGAGTCGTCGAAGAAGGCGAGGTCGACCAGGCCCGTGCCGTCGTCCAGCGTCGTGAAGATGACCCGCCGGCCGGAACGGATCGGCGGGGTCTGGGTGGCCGCCTTGGCGCCCGCCACGAGGACCGTCTCGCCGTTCCGCGCCTCGCGCAGCCGCCGCGCCGGCACCACGCCCAGCTCGTCGAGGAAGGCGCGGTAGTCGTCCATCAGGTTGCGGGAGGCGTCCATGGACAGCACGCCCAGCTCGGCGCTGAGCCGCTCCTCGGCCGACAGGTCCGGCAGTCCGGCCGACGCGGTCTTCCGCCCTCCCCCCAGCGGCAGTTGGGCGCCGCCGGTACTCCGGGTGCCCCGGTGCAGCTCGGTGAGGTGCAGCTGCAGGTCGCGGCGGTTGGCGCCGAACGCGTCCAGCGCGCCCACCTGGGCGAGCCGCTGGGCGACGGGACGGCTCGGCCGCGCCCGCTCCCAGAAGTCCACCAGCGACGTGTACGGCTGCCCGTCCGCGATCCGCGCCGCCTCGGCCTCGCTGATGCCGTGCACGTCGGACAGGGCCAGCCGCAGCCCCCACTCCGCCGGTTCAGACACCAGTTCGATCCGGTGGGTGGTCCCCGACTTGTTCACGTCCAGCGGCAGGATCGGCACCCCGCGCCGCCGTGCGTCCGCCAGCAGCAGCCGCTTCGGGTACATGCCGGGGTCGTGCGTGAGCAGCCCCGCGTAGAAGGCGGCCGGGTGATGGGCCTTCAGCCAGGCCGACTGGTACGTCGGCACGGCGAAGGCCACCGCGTGCGCCTTGCAGAAGCCGTAGGAGCCGAACGCCTCGACGATCCCCCAGGTCCGCTGAATCGTTTCCGCGTCGTAGCCCCGCGCCGCCGCGTGCTGCGCGAACCACACGCGGATCCGCGCCTGCGACTCCGGGTCAGACAGCCCGCGCCGCACCCGGTCGGCCTCGTCCCGCCCGCAGCCGGTCATGATGTCCAGGATGTGGATGACCTGCTCGTGGAAGACGACGACCCCGTGGGTCTCCTTCAGCGGCTCCCGAAGGTCCGGGTGCGGGAAGCGCACCGGCGCCCGCCCGTGCCGCGCCTCGATGAACGGCCGCACCATGTCGGCGGCGACCGGGCCGGGCCGGAAGAGGGAGATGTCGACGACCAGGTCGCCGAAGGTCGACGGCTGCAGCCGTCCGACCAGGTCGCGCTGGCCCGGCGACTCGATCTGGAAGCAGCCCAGCGTCTCGGTGGAACGGATGAGTCCGTACGTCGCCGGGTCGTCCGGCGGCAGCGCGTCCAGGTCGACCCGCTCCCCCGCCGCCCGCTCCACCTCGGCGACCGCGTGCGCCATCGCCGACTGCATCCGCACGCCCAGTACGTCGAGCTTGAGCAGCCCGAGCTCCTCGACGTCGTCCTTGTCGAACTGGGACATGGGCAGGCCCTCGCCGCTGGTCGGCACCACCGGCGTCCGGGAGAGCAGGGAGGCGTCGGACAGAAGCACGCCGCACGGGTGCATGGCGATGCCGCGCGGCAGGGCGTCGAGAGCCTCGACGAGGTCCCACAGCCGCTCGTACCGCCCGCCGTCCCGCTGGGACTCCCCCGCCAGTTTCCGCAGCTCGGGCAGTTCCTCCAGCGCCGCGCGGGCGTCGCGGGCGCGGATGTGCGGGAAGGACTTGGCGATGCGGTCGATGTCGGCGGGGTCCATGGACAGGGCGGCCCCGACGTCGCGGATCGCGTGGCGGACCCGGTACGTCTCCGGCATGGCGACCGTGGCGACCCGTTCGGTGCCGAACCGCCCGATGATCGCGCGGTAGACCTCCAGGCGGCGCGCGGACTCCACGTCGATGTCGATGTCGGGCAGGACCATGCGGCGCTTGGACAGGAAGCGCTCCATCAGCAGCCCGTGCTCGACCGGGTCGGCGTGCGCGATGCCGAGGAGGTGGTTGACCAGGGAGCCGGCGCCGGAGCCGCGGGCGGCGACCCGGATGCCCATCCCCCGCACGTCGTCGACCACCTGGGCGACGGTGAGGAAGTAGGAGGCGAAGCCGTGGTGGGCGATGATGTCCAGCTCGTCGTGCATCCGCTCCCAGTAGTCCCGGCGGCCGGCGTAGCCGCGCAGCACCATGCCCGCGGCCGCCCGGGAGGTGAGGGCGCGCTGGGCGGTGCGGCGGCCGGCGCCGACGAGGTGCGGCTCGGGGAAGTGGACGGAGCCCATGCCGAGGTCGTCCTCGGGGTCGACCCGGCACTCGGCGGCCGTGGCCCGCGTCTGCTCCAGCAGGCGGTGGGCGGCCTCGCGCCGGAAGCCCGCCGCCTCGACGATCCGCTCGGCGGCGTGCAGCATCGCGCCCGGGTCCTTCAGCCACGCCTCGCCGGAGTCGAGCTCCCCGCCCGCGCCGACGGGGACCAGGCGGCGGGCGGCGTCGAGGACGTCGGCGACCGGGCCCTGGCCGGGGTCGGCGTAGCGGACGGCGTTGCTGAGCACCGGCCGGACGCCCTGCTCGGCGGCGAAGCCGACGGTGCGGGCGGCCAGGCGCAGCGAGCCGGGACCGGTGCCGGTACGGCCGTGCCAGACGGCCTCCAGGCGCAGGGAGTCGCCGTAGACCTCGCGCCAGGGCGCGAGCAGCCGCGCCGCCCGGTCCGGGCGGCCGGCGGCGAGGGCGCGGCCGACGTCGGAGCCGGGGCCGAGCAGTACGGTCAGGCCGTCGGCGTGGTTGTCGGGCCAGGTCAGCAGCGGCGAGTCCGGGGACGGCGATCCCCCCGGCCCCTGGCGGGACGGCCGCTCGGACGGAGCCGGGGTCCTCGGGGAGTGGGCGGCGGTGACCAGACGGCACAGGCCGGCCCAGCCACGGGCGCCGTCCCGGGCGAGGAAGGTGACGCGGGGGGTCGATTCGTCGACGAAGGCACCGCCGCGCACGGGCGTCCGGCGCCGTTCCCGCCGCCCGGACGCCTCCGGCCGTACCGGCTCGGATTCCGCCACCGCCAGCTCCACACCGAACAGCGGACGGATGCCCGCCTTCGCGCAGGCCTTGGCGAAGCGCACCGTACCGGCGAGCGTGTCCCGGTCGGTGAGGGCGAGCGCGTCCATGCCCCGCTCCAGGGCCCGCTCGGCCAGCCGCTCCGGGTGTGAGGCGCCGTAGCGCAGGGAGAACCCGGAGACGGTGTGCAGATGCGTGAAGCCCGGCACCCGCACCTCCCGTACTCGTGAGCCCTCATCGGCTCTCGAACATCAGTTCCCAACTACCTCAGCCCCACCATACCCCCATCCCCGAACATCTGTACGACGACCATTCGAGCGTGTCCCACCTGCGCAAACACCCCGCACCCGGGACACGGGGCGGAGGTGAGGGGGATCCCGCGGAGAGCCGGCCGGACGGTCCGCCCACCGGCACCGGGCCCGCAGTCCCGCCGCGCGCCGCACGACGGGAACCACACCCCCCGCACCGCGCACGATCCGAGCCCCGCCCCACCGCTCGACGCCTCCGCGTCCACGTCCACGTCCA